>JAIRNX010000120.1 GCA_031257815.1 Lactobacillales bacterium | reverse complement strand
GTAAAGGTTGTTTATCAAAGGTCATTAAGGCTAATTTTAAACCTTTACAATCTGCGATTTCTCGTCCTCGTCTAATCACCTGCTGATGAGCACGATGAACGCCATCAAAATAACCTAACACCAATACTACGTCTTCTTTAGGGATTTGCTCTGGTAAATACGGATGATGCAAATGAATTTCTTGCATATAAACTTATTCTCCTTGATTTATTACTTTCTCGAAAATTAGGGTATAAAGAGAATTCGTTGTGATTTTTTTCTTAAGACAAAGAAAAAACGCAAAAATGGTGGGGCTATTTCGAGGCTCCCGTTCCTTGCGATTTGTAAATCAAGCAAAGCTTGAAACAAATTTGCAGGGAAGGGGGCAAATCTTTTGACGACGTATCAAGGAAAAAGAAAACGTAATTCTCATACATCTAGTTTCCGAAGGGGTCTATTACTTTCTTTGGCTTGATCATCCTTTTTTTCTCAGGATGCTTTTGATACAAAGCCACAACTTTTTCATTATAAAACAAAGCTAATAAAGAAGTTGGACTTGAGACTAAGCCTATTTCCTCATAAATTAGGCGCGCGCCATTTTTAACCTTTTGATACAAATCAGCTGTTAAATCAATTCGGGAAAATGCCGCTACACCAACCTCAATTGGAAATAAAAATTCACTTAAATTTCCGTTTGCCATGACTTCTTCAATTTCCTTTAAAGTGTGCGCTTCATAGTAATTTAACCCCGCCGCTTTCGTTCTAATTAGTGCTGACATATGCGCTGCATATCCTAATTTTTTGCCCAAATCGACTGCCAGCGTTCTAATATAGACGCCTTTACCACACTCTACTCGAAACTTAAAAGATTGGATTCCTTTTTGCTTATCGAATGTTGGATCAGAAATTCGCTCAAAAGAAAAAATCTGAACTTTGCGCGTCAAACGCTCAACACTTTGGTTTGCACGTGCATATTCATACAAACATTTACCATTTACTTTAACTGCTGAATATATCGGTGGAATTTGCGTTATTTCACCAATAAAAAACTGCACCGCTTGATCGATCTCTTGATTTGCCACAGGTCGCAGCAAACGGCTTTCAGCCACGACCGCGCCACTTGCATCTTCAGTTGTAGTAGCAAAACCAAGCGTCACTTCACCTTCATAGGTTTTGCCTACATCGACTAAATACTCAATAACTTTGGTTCCTTGACCAATACAAATCGGTAAAACACCTTCCACATCAGGATCAAGTGTCCCGCCATGACCAATCTTTTTTGTCCGCAAAATCTTTCGCAAACGAAAAACACAATCATGACTAGTGACCCCCTTCTCCTTCCAAAGTGCTAAAATTCCATTCAACTCTTCTGCTCCTTATATTATAACCTATTAACTTATCTCGTAGCGATGAATAGCCCCGACATCATTACGTTTTTTTCCTTGTCTTAAGAACCTGTTAACGATCTCCGTAATTGCGAACTGCTTTAACGATTGACAAGCGCAGCTTGACAGAGTTTAGGCAGGACGTACCTACTCGGTGCGACTTTTCTGGTAATTTTTTGCCCTTTGTAAGAAATTTTGAAAACAAAATTTCTTTAAATCCATTACCTAGAAGCTGTGCTTCTAGCGTTAAAAATCCTCGATTTGGATCAACGCGCAGCTTTTCTGTGTTTTTTGTCTAAAATTGCATAAAAAATTTCTCAAAAAATCCATCAATAGAGAGATCGTTAACAGGTTCTAAGAAAAAAATTTTAACGAATTCTCTTTATACCCTAGTTTCTTAAAAGAGGTCTATTGGAAAAATTGTTTTGCAAGGAGGCTAATAAATTTTCCCCTATATACCCCTAATGCTCTTGTGGTCTTGCGAATTTGTTTGCGCACTTTAATTTCCTTTTCAAAAAGAATTTAAATACTTTTATTGACAAGCTTGGATGGATAGCGCTGACAAAGTAAGATTTTTCATTTATTTACCCCAAGGGTTATTTTTCCAATCAACTTGCGTATCTTTGATATCAAAGACATCTAAAATCGTTTTCGGAGCGTTTTTAAAATCATAAACCTTTGAGAAATCACCATGAACAATGACTCTTTTAATTGCATCTGGATCATTACAAGTAACAAGGGTTATCAGCTTTTGATTCAAAAGATCATCGATTACTTCGACATGATCAGGCGTTACTCGCATCACTTCTTTGGTTTCATAGGCCCAAATCTGATTAAGATTTGTGATATAAATCATCATCCCATTTTGCGCACGCTGTATTGGACTAAAAAGTAAGTTAGGATTTTCCACACGGTGACTGGCCAAAGCGTAGTTTCCTTCACCCATAACTTGCCCTTCCTTCATTGTTCCCGCACCATAAAGAAGCGCGGTATTTGATAAGCCTTTAAAAATCGGCAATTTCATTTTAACATCAGGCATTCCAACAAAGCCGATTACCGGTAAAGGTTGAGCAGAAAACTGAGCGGCTAAAACGGCTTCTGTTGAAACTGGAGCAATCGCATCAAAGTCAAAGGGTTGTTGGGATTTATTATTATCATAGAGCTTCTTGACACTGATCTTACGTGAGTAACGATCAGAATTTAAGCCCATTAAAAAATAACGAATTTCTTTATTAAAAATTAAAGCCAGGCCAATCAGTAAAATTAATAACAGTAAAAAAGTAGATAGTTTATTTTTTTTCTTTTTAGGAAGATCTGTTTTTCTCGCCATAAATAGTTAACTCCTTGTTCGAGCCTTATGCTATGCATTATAGCATTTTTATTTATCGGTATTTAAGAATAACTAAAAGCTAAAAATATATGTTCTGATCAATCGTATAATATAGCAATTTGCAAAAAGTTAGATATGGATAATTTGAGTAAATTGTGTAAACTTATCCGAAACTTTTATTCTTAATGCCAAGCTTTTTGCAAACTGCTATATATGTGATTTCTATTCGTCAGACCAAAGTTTTGCCTTGAGCTTCACGATGGACACCCTTGCTGAGCTCTATACACTTTCCGTTACAAGGACGTGTTCAAAACTTTCACCCGTTAGGGTTTACCCATGCTAGGCAAACAAAAACAATCATTAAATTTCAATGATTGTTTTTCCTTACTTATTTATGTTCTTTTTTATCTTTTTCTTCTAACGCTTTTTTAGCTTCTTCAAATGTCAATGCTCTAGTTGATTCTTTAGAATTTTCATCGTCAGTTGGCATTTCTCCTGTTTCGTATAAAGTTTTAATCTGCGCTGCATCTAAAGTTTCAAACTTTAATAACTTCTCCGCAATCAATTGATGTTTCTTGCGATTATTTTGAATAATTTCATATGCTTTATCATGAGCCTCAGTTAAAATGCGACGCACCTCTTCATCAATCTCATATGCGACGCGCTCAGAATATCCTTTGCCTTGTCCATAATCTCGACCTAAAAAAACAGCATGATTGCCTTCATATTGCATAGGGCCTAGCCTTTCACTCATTCCATACTCAGCAACCATGGAACGTGCCATTTGTGTTGCTTGTTCAAAGTCATTTGAAGCACCTGTAGTCTGCTTTTGAAAAACAATTTCTTCGGCAACACGACCACCCATTAAACCAGTCAATTGTTCAAACATATCATCTTTTGAAAATAAATTTTGATCCTCTTTGGGTAGAGCTACCATATAACCACCAGCACGCCCTCGTGGGACAATTGTTACCTTATGTACAACTCGCGCATTTGACAGGGTTAAACCAACAATTGTATGACCTGCTTCATGAAAAGCAATCATCTTTCGTTCTTGTTCATTAATCACACGATCCTTCTTCGCAGGTCCGGCAATTACCCGATCTTCTGCTTCATCAATATCCGAAGCGTCGATTTGTGTTTTATCTCTGCGAGCTGCAACTAAAGCAGCTTCATTTAAAACATTTTCAAGCTCAGCACCCGCAAAACCTGGGGTTTGTTGTGCTACCACCTTTAAATCTACATCATCAGCTAACGGCTTATTTTTAGCATGAACACGTAAAATCGCTTCTCGCCCCTTTACATCCGGACGCCCAACAAAAATCTGACGATCAAAACGTCCTGGACGAAGCAAGGCTGGATCTAAAACATCTGAACGGTTAGTAGCGGCAATGACAATGACGCCCTCATTACCGCCAAAACCATCCATTTCAACCAACAGCTGATTTAGCGTTTGTTCACGTTCATCATGTCCGCCGCCCATTCCAGCGCCACGTTGACGACCAACGGCATCTATTTCATCAATAAAGATAATTGCCGGAGCATTTTTTTTAGCTTTCTCAAATAAATCACGCACGCGACTTGCACCAACACCGACAAACATTTCCACAAAATCTGATCCGGAAATTGGATAAAACGGTACGCCCGCTTCCCCAGCAACGGCTTTGGCTAATAATGTTTTACCTGTTCCGGGCGTTCCTTCTAATAATACCCCTGCAGGGATTCTTGCACCTAAAGCTGCAAATCTACTCGGATCCTTTAAAAACTCTACAACTTCCACTAACTCTTGCTTTTCCTCTTCTGCACCTGCAACATCAGAAAAACGAATTTTGTTGGCTTTTTTATCGGCCTCTTTGGCTTTTGACTTACCAAAAGACATGACCCCACGTCCGCCACCTTGCTGAGTGCTGCCCATCATTACATAAAAGAAAATAAAGATCAGAATAACTGGCAGTAGAGTCATTCCAAGCGAAATCCACATACCACTAGAAGATTCTTCTTTAACAATAAAATTTGCTTTCGTTTCTTCTGCTAATTTTTGAATGTTTGCAATTGTTGAGTCACTTGGCAAAATCACTGTTGCAAAATTTTTCGTAGAAGTATCTGATAAACCAAAAGTAGTTAAACCACCGGTATTTTTGATTTGTTGTTTATTTTTATAAATTCCTGTTACTTCATAAACACCACCAGCTGGTTGGACCGAAAATTTCGAAATATCGCCAGCTTTTAATTGTATAATAAATTCTGAATAGTTAATATCCTTTACAATCCTGCTTGAACCATTAAAAGCAATTTGCACTACTCCTACTAAAGCAATTAACACTAAAATAGAAAATAGAGAACTTTTTAAAAAACTTCCCTTTTTCTTCTTATTCATAAAGTTTCTCTCTTTCTATTTAGAATATAAAATTTTTAAAATATCTTTTTCAAACATGCATATTCTCGCTGTTGGTATTTACATAAACAATTTCATTTGTCATTTTATCATCTCCCACATCTTGACTCAAATAAGAATATTTGAATTCTGGGATAAATAAAATACCTCGCTTATCTTCTACCAGCCATTGCTTTGAACGCTTAATTGCTGGCACTTTTTCATCTATAAATAAACGTGCAATTTTTTTAGAAAATGTAGGTGTTAAAGCAAGCCGGTCCCCTAATTTAGGATGTCTTGCAACAATTTTTGCTAAAGGAGTATGGTATCTTTCAACCACGTACCCATCACTTTTGCAATAGTTGACCCCAAATCCCAGCCATTGATTTTCTGACAGCCAAACACTTTCATTTAAACTCAGAACATATTTTGTATCATCTGCTTCTTTTAAGCAATTTGTTACATAAGCTTTTTTATAAGCTTTAACAAAACAAAAATCATCTGAAATTTGAAATTTCCAATTTGGTTTGGCATTATCAAACAACACTTCTAAAATCATCTCTAATTTCGCATCAGTTAAAATAATTTTCATTTGTGTAAAATAAATCATTAAATAAAGATATTGTTTTGCTTCACTTAAAAGCAAAAAAGCATCTAAGTCTAAAATATCATTTTCATTAAACCATTCAGCAAAGCTCTCTTTTAATAATTCTTCAAAAAAAGAAACCTGCTTGGAAAAACGATTGGCACAAACAACAGCCTTAGGATTTTCCTTTTTTACAACAGGCAAAATTTGCTTACGAATCCGATTGCGAAAATATTTTTCATCTTGATTACTAGCATCTTCATAATAACTTAATTGCCGCCTTTTTGCTTCTTGATATAAATCTTTTTTCGCAAATGGCAAAAGGGGACGAACAAGTCTACCATTTGCAAAAGCTTGTACTTGCAAAATCCCTTTCAAACTGCCAAGAAAATTGCCCCGAATCCATTTCATTATTTGCGTTTCAATCTGATCGTCACCATGATGCGCAGTTACCAAAGAAGTAAAGCCAAATTCTTGCATTAAAGAAGCAAAATAATTATAACGAAATACTCGAGCTTTTTTTTCAACCGCCACTTTTTGCCCCAGACCTTTTAACCATGATTTTTCAAAATAAGCTAATTGAAAATCGTTTGCCATCTTTTTCACAAACAATGCTTCTTTAGCGCTTTCAAGGCGCAATTTATGATTGACATGAACAACGGCAATTTCCCACTGAAACATTTTTTGAAGTTCTACCAATAAAGAAAGTAAAACAATCGAATCAACACCGCCTGAAACTGCTAATAAAATTTTCTCTCTAAACAATAGTAACTTTGTTTTTTGTAGATGCTCTAAAAACCTCTTTTTCATTTCATTATTTTCTCCAGGCTAAGTAAGATTATGAACGGCGACCGCCGCGTCCGCCTCTTTTGCCCTCTGTATTCCTACGAATAGAAAATAGCCGCTCTTCGCTATTCTTTAAAAAAGAGCTCATTAAAGCATCAAAACCTTTATTTGATTTTGCTCTATTATTTCTTTTATTTACATTTTTACGATTATTTTCAAAAGAATGTAATCTCTTTTGGGAAGAAGCAAAATCATTTTTATGATCAACCGCCTCCATAGTTTGTTTAATAGATAAAGCAATTTTGCCATCATTTGATACTGATACAACTTTTACATTGACTTCGTCTCCAACGCTTAAAGCATCACTTATATCTTTAATAAACTCTGTAGAAACTTCACTAATGTGAACTAATCCACTACTGCCGTTTGGTAGCTGAATAAATGCTCCAAAATTTGTAATTCCTGTAATTTTCCCTTGTAAGACAGAACCTACTTCGATTGACATTTAAAACGATTCCCTCCATGATTTTGTTTTAACAAATTTAATTTATTTCCGATTTTAATTTGTCCTACCAAGACTCAGGAACAGTATAAATTTTTTCCCATTCTTTTGAAAAATAATATTTGCTTCGAGCTACCTTAGCTACATAATCTTCATCTTCTAATAATTTAGCTTCTTTTTTTAATTTTTCTTTTTGTTTTTTTAAAATTTCTTGCTGTTTTACAACCTTATTTCTGATAACGCTCGCTTTTACTACTTTATCATAATTTATCTTTAGCTGAATCGCAATAAAAGAAAATATAACCACGCTAATAAAAGCAAACATTCCTAATCTTCGACGACGAAAAACAAGCTCTTGATACTTTTCTTTTTCTTTAATCTTAAGTTTCTTTATATAATCGTTATTTAAGGTTGTAATATTTTCTTTAACTTTCATAATAAGACCTCGTAAAAAAACAAAATGAAAAAATGAAACTAAAACATTTTCAAAGTCATAGCCATTATAGCAATATCAAGTATTAACGTCTATATCAATGCCAAACACGTGTAAAAATTCTAAAGAACCAAATTCATAAATTTTAAATTTGACAAACAAGTAAAAAGTCAGTCATTTTGTACATGTTGAGAGTGATAAAGTTGATAATTAGTTCGACTCTCATCAGCACTGATATTTAAAACTAAGGCAATGCCAATTGATAGTACTAAAATACTATTCCCGCCTTGTGACAAAAAAGGGAAAGTTACACCTGTTGAAGGAATTAAACCAATCACTCCTCCAAGGTTAATAAATAGCTGAATAAACATCATACCACCAATACCTAAGGCAATAATTGAGTTAAATGGTTTTGTTGCGCGAATGCCCACTAATAAAATTCGTGTAATCAAGTAAATCAATAACCCTAAAATAAGCAAAGACATTACCGCACCCAGCTCTTCCACCACTACAGGAAAAATAAAATCCGTATGTGCTTCGGGCAAATATCCCTTTTTCTCAATACTATTTCCCAAACCACGACCAAACCAACCGCCATTATAAATTGCATAGTAAGAGTTTGCCAACTGATGTCCTTGATCTTGCAAAATACCTTTAGCAAATGGATTTGCAAAAGCTTGAAAGCGAGAATAAACATATGAGGGGACAAATTTTCCTTTAGAAGCTAACACGATTTGAGTTAAAAAAAAGCTCCCTAAAATGAATAATGGTGCCAAAATCATTGTCCAACGATAAGAAATCCCGCTAATTGCCAATACAACGATCAACATTAATGCTAAAATAACCACATTTCCTAAATCTGGCATCGCTACAACTAAAGCAATGGCTACTAAAATCATAAAAATAGGCGTCCAAAAAATCATAAACTCGCCCTTTTGAATCTCGCGTTGTCTTTTTGCAAATTCATTGGCTAAAAACCAAGGAATTAAAAATTTAAAATACTCAGCAGGTTGAATAGAAATAAAGCCAAAATGCAGCCACCCTTTAGAACCATTAATGGGTATTCCAAAAATTAATGTTGCTACCAGCAAAACTATGCCTGAAGTAAATAAAATTTTGATTAAAGCAGTGTTTTTTAAAAATTCAGTTTTAACTTTATAGATAACAGCCATTAATATCAGACTAATAATTAAAAAAATTGCTTGTGTCATTACAATTTTTGCAGAATTTTCATCAGAGATAGCTTTCATATAACTGGTTGAGCTATAAACCATAATCAAACCAATAACATTTAAAATTAAGTATGGAATTAAAATAGAATAATTTAAAAAATATCGTTTTAAAATTTTGTTTGGCATTTTAAACAGGCCTCCCAAAAAACAAGATTTGTTTTTATTTTTTTGTATCTTTACATAAATCCTTGCGGTTCTGAATCAATCTCAAGTGTCAAACCACGGATCTTTTCTTTTTGTATAGCTTCTTCTAGTTGCTTAAGCCATTGATTAAGCTGCAACTCCTGTTTGTATTTTATCAATATACGATAATAGTACCGCTTATTCACCCGCATAACTGTTTTTGGCACAGGTCCTAACAGCTTAGTGCTGGAACTGATTTTTCTTTTCAGCGCCTTGGCAATGCGATATATTTGCTTTACTGCTTTGTTTTCTTCTTGGTGAGAGACAGTTAGCTGTACGGTGTAAAAAAACGGCGGATAACCAGCAAAGTGACGCATTTGCATTTCTTTTTGGTAGAACGCTTCATAGTCGTGATTTTTGGAGAGCTGAATTGCATAATGCTTAGGATTAAAAGTTTGAATAATTACTTCACCAGCTTTTGCACCACGTCCTGCACGCCCACTTACCTGCGTTAAAAGCTGAAAAGTTTTCTCACTTGCACGAAAGTCAGGTAAATTTAGTGCTGTATCTGCGTTTAACACACCAACTAAAGTAACATTTTCAAAATCCAGACCCTTGGCAATCATCTGTGTTCCAAGTAAAATATCAAATTTATGATCAGCAAATTGCTTTAAAAACTTTTCATAAGCCCCTTTTTTACGTGTATTATCTTGATCCATACGTAAAATTTTTGCTTCCTTGATTAACTTTTGTAGCTCTTCTTCTACCTTTTGCGTTCCAGTACCATAATAACGAATATGATTGCTTTTACAACTAGGACAACTGATGGGAACACTTTCTTCATATCCACAATAATGACATTTCATCGCTTTAGTTACCATATGTAAAGTTAAAGAAATATCGCAATTTGGACACTGCAAGACATAACCGCAGTCTCGGCACATCATAAATGAAGAATATCCTCGCCGATTTAGTAGTAAAACTACTTGTTCATTTTTAACTAAACGGTTCTTAATTTTTTCTAACAAAAGAGGTGTAAAATTTTGACTGCCGCCTGTTCCCAATACTTTGCGAAAGTCCACTATTGCAGCTGTTGGTAGGCAAGCAGAAGGGT
>JAIRNX010000058.1 GCA_031257815.1 Lactobacillales bacterium | reverse complement strand
TTGCTCATTTCCCAATATTAATGGCACAGAAATCGGTACCAGCTCATTATTTTCCACTTCAAGCTGCAAATAATTCCCCAACCGTTTATCTTTTGCAGATAAACTCTTCAATAAAGCTTGATTATTTTTCACTTTGCCACGATAAAGAACCTTATTGGCCGCTGCTTTTTCTTGATCAAGGTTACCCCATATAAAAGGAAGTTGCTTTAAATCATATAAATGCTCAACAGGAACCCTGCCACTAAAACTGATATCCCCTAAAGAAAGATCATAATCTTTTTTAAGTGCATTTAAATCATAATTTGAAACAGCCTTTTTTTTTATCCAAATCGCATACTTTCCAACCTTTGTTAGAGGTGTAAATTGCTGATTAATATATTCACCTACTAAGTAATAGCGAATTTTGCCATCAACACCATCAATATTGGCCGCTTCATGCATAATGACAAAATCAACATTTCCTGCCTCTTCAATCTCTTGCAAAAACATCCTTTGGGTAAATTCACCACTTAACATTCCCGGCGATTGATTGATAAATACAGGCTTTGCTCTATTAGTTAAAGCATAAAGCAGTGTTTGATTGGTAAAATCGAGATATGTTTTATTTGGCGGAATAATGGTTTGAATCGCCGTTATGATCGGTTTAAGCTCTTTAATCATCTCCGGCGGAAATTGCCACCTTACAACTTTTTTATCTTCAAATACCAAAATATCTTCGCTTTTAGCAATATCAATCACTTGTTGGTAAACATTTGGTCGATTGAAAATTACCGCTTTTTTTTGCATCATGGAAAAAAAACAAATGCCTAATAAACTCACCATAAACATCAAAGCTCGCCATTCATTTTTAAAAAATCGAATCACAAAAAAAGGGACAATCAAAAGCGCCGTCCAAACTAAAAATTGAACTTTCATTTCCATTACCGAATGTCGCCCTAACGATCTTGTAAAGTTCATAAAATACGAAATGATTAAAATCATCAAAGCTGCTTGCTGCGTAAAATCTTTAGCCTCAACACTTGGTTTTTTCCAAGTAAAAAAGATTTGCATTCCTATGATAATCACCACTAACGGCAATAAAATATAGAAAAAAGCATACTGAAACTGATTTGGCTCGCCAATTTTTTCATACGCCCAATTTAAATTGGAATTCATAATGCCCATTATTTCTAAAATTCTCATTTTTACACGAACAAAATTAAAATCCAGAATAGCTATAAAAGTGAAAATAAACGGCAGTAATGATAACAAAAATGATGCAATGATTTTAAAAACGTTTAACCTAATAGCTTTTTTCAAAATTAAAAAAATCAAAAGCGCCACAGAAGCCACAAAAAACGGCAAACCAACCGGCATCTGAAATAAAAATGACAAAAACACAGATAGCCAATAAATAAAATAAGCACTAAGTTTATCCGTATGTTTCGCCAAGTAAATCGTAGCAAAAATTAAAATTAAGCCAAAAAAGTGATAATCAAATACCATTCCCAAAGAAACAAAGCCAAGAGAGGCAAGTATGCAACTTTCCAGTTTTGAAAAAAAATAAGTCAATAATTTATAAATAAAAAATAAAAAGATGGCAGCATTAAATTGAAAATAAGGATTTAACACAGCGCCCCAAACATCTTGGTTTAAAAATTGATAAAGATAAGCCGACCAGGAATTAGAGAAAATATGTCCGTCAAATGATTCGACAAGTGGAAATTTATGACTGTGAAAAAAATCAAAAACTTGCATGCCATGGCTGGCTGATTCAAATAAATCCATATCAGAAACAATTACCATTGGTGGAATAACTGATAAAATCCCTAATGAAATAACCAGCAAGGGATACTCTTTATCTTTTAGTTTTTGCGAAAGCGCTAAAGCTAGATGTGATCTTTTCACTAAAAAAAGCACAGTCATTAAACCTAAAGCAAGGCCTAAAAAAAGAAATTTGGACAAATGCACAAAAATCCCATGTTGGTTTAGTATGCTTCTGCCTTCAAGCAAGATAGCAAACAACAAGGGAAACGCTGCCAATAACATTCTTAATAAAGACTCAGCAGCTACTTTATAATACAGACGCACAATTAACAACGAACAACAAGCAGATAGCAACATTAATAAAATGGAAGACTTATGATGAAAACAAAGATTCAAAAGTAACGAAAAAGAAAGCAAAGCAAAAAGATAAGTAGTTAAAGCATTTTGGTCTAAAAATTTAAATCTTAGACAAGTTACTGTAAGAACAATAACAATGATTAACAATGTCACTACATCTGTAGCTATCTTATATTCAAAGGCTGGATTCATTAGTTTAATTAATAAATTCGCAATCCCAATTGCTAAAACAGGATTAAGAATGGATTCGCTTTTATTTTGGAGAATTCCTACATCAAATAATTTTCTAAAAATTAAATAAAAAAGAAAAAAGAGTATTGGTAAACATAAGTACCATGCAAAAAAATGAGTGAAAGTCTTATTGGCATCAAGTCCGTTTAAGATACTAATGCCTATTTGGCGGTTAAAATGCTTTATTGGATTTTGATCATTAGGTCGAAAGATGCAAGCCAAAAGTAAAGTGAGCATTAAAGAAAATAATCCACTTAACCTTTCTTTATCACTAACTTTATGTAAAGTCTTTAGCATAAACGCCCTTTCTACTGCCCATTTTTTGCATAATTATCTTCTACTGCTTTTTTCTCAGCTTCCCACCAAGGGCGATTGTTTTCATACCAATCAATTGTGGCCTTAAGTCCATTACGAAAATTGGTAAATTGTGGCGTCCATCCTAATTCTTCACGCAATTTTGTGGAATCAATCGCATAGCGCAAATCATGACCTGCGCGGTCATTAACGTGGTCAAAGGCATCAGGCGCTTCGCCCATTAATTCTAAAATCAACGCTAACACCGTTTTATTATCCACTTCGCCATCTGCTCCAATTAAGTAAGTCTCCCCAATTCTTCCCTTGGTTAGAATGGTCCAAACACCTGAAGAGTGATCATTGGTATGAATCCAATCACGCACATTTTTCCCATCACCGTAAAGTTTTGGACGAATTCCACTTAAAATATTGGTAATCTGGCGCGGAATAAATTTTTCAATATGCTGATAAGGGCCATAGTTATTCGAACAGTTTGAAATCGTTGCTCGCAAACCAAACGAGCGCACCCAGGCTTTTACTAGCAAATCAGAACCAGCTTTGGTTGCAGAATACGGACTGCTTGGATTATACGGCGTCTTATCGGTAAACTTCTCGCCTACGCCTGTGCCTTTCTCTGGCAAATCCTCGCGTAACGGCAAATCACCATACACTTCATCAGTGGATACATGATGAAAACGTGTATCGTACTTGCGGCAGGCTTCAATTAAAGTGTAAGTTCCAAGCAAATTCGTCTGCACAAAAGGAAACGGACTTTTAAGCGAATTATCATTATGGCTTTCTGCTGCATAATGCACTACCGTATCCGCATCTTTTACTAATGAATCCACTAACTTTGCATCTGCAATATCACCAACAACAAGCTTTACCCGATCCTTCGGAAGTTTCGCAAGATTGGCATAATTCCCAGCATAGGTCAACTTATCCAAAACAGTAATATACACTTTAGGATGATGATTCACCACATAATAGATAAAATTGGAGCCAATAAATCCCGCTCCACCAGTAACAATGATCTTTTTCATGAAAAATAATTCTCCTAAATTTCTTGCTTTTTAAAAGCAAATAGGGAAACGATATTAATTATCATAGCAAAGCCAATAATAAACAACAACGCCTGCCACCAGATAATATAAGTTCCTTCACCAGGAGGTTTTTTGTACATTCCATAAGCGTTAGTTAAATTACGAAAAATTTCATTTGGGGTTAAATTATATAAAAATTTTACAAAATCACCAATAAATCCTTTTATTCTGCCAAGTGTTGCCGCAACCATCAAAGGAGCAATTAAAATACCAAAAAAGGCTGATAAGGCAGTCGTGGATTTTCTACTTAACATAGCAATTCCGTGAAAAATCCAAGCTATCAAGAAAAAGGCAAGTATTGAAAAAATAAAATTACCCATAAAATGGTACAAGAATTCTTTTAAAAAAGAATTAAAAGTTAAGTGTTCTCTAATGTTTTTTCCAATATAAATTAATATAAAAGATAACAACATACAAGCTGTTCCAACAAGCGTCATATAAAGCGAAGACATTAGACCTTTTGCTAAAAAATAAAAAGTTCGATTAGGTGTAGCCAACAAAGATGGATTAATTGTTCCATTATCAAACTCATTAGTGGCAAAAATGATTGTAATAACTCCACAAACAATAATGATTGTTTGGGCACAAACTAAACGAGTAAATTCCCAAAATTCACCTCTATGCGTAAATGTAAATGGTGTACTTCCGGATATTGAAATGACATTTAACACGACGATAGCGAATATTAAAACAAGGCTAATCCAAGTAGAGCGTACGGATTTTAATTTTATCCATTCTGATTTTAAAACATTCATCTTTTATATTAGAGATCGTTAACAGGTTCTAAAACCGTATCCACACGTTTTTTAGGTAAACCTGCTGCTGAAGCAATAAAGCGCAAATGATTATAAGCTGTCCGTTGTTTATGATACGCTTTAGAATCAATCATAGCTCCAACTGAATTTAGCGGCTTTTTTAGATTTATATACTTTTGTTGCTCGATTAAAGCTTTACCTGATGTAGGTTTTGCAAGTCCTAATAAAATCCGTATAGTCGTTGTCTTCCCAGCTCCATTAGCTCCTAAAAAGCCAGTTACTTTGCCATCTTCAGCCGTAAATGATAGAGAGTCCACTGCTAGTTTATCTTTAAAGCGTTTTGATAAATTCTTTATTGTAATTGACATTTTCCCTCCGAATTTTTAATACAATTCATCTTAAACTTTTATACCAGTAATATCAAACTAAGTTAAATTGATTTTTTTAAAATAGCAAAAAATCACCAAAAAAGGACAATTATGGAGACCAGTTAATAGGTTCCATTCCTTTTCTGGTATCTGAAATATGAAAAAAACAGCTCAAAAATTTATTCCAAATAGAGACAAGTTAACAGGCTCTAATCCTTATTTAAATTTATTTTGTGTTTAAAATTGACAAATTTTTTTGGGGGGGTAATGTTCTAGTTAAAGAGTGCTTTTGTTATTTTAAGATTTCAGATATGAAGGATAGATACCCTAAAAAAGAAAGGGGGGGGGGGGTTAAAAAAATTGAAAAAAAAAAACTATTTTTTAAGACTTTTATCTGGTATTTTCCTTTTTATTTTCATAGCAGGTTATTTCTCAAATCAATCAACTGCTACCCAACAAACAAAAACTGTTGGTTTAATCACCATTTCTCAAGCAAAAACCAAAAAATTAATCCAAGGAAAAAAAGTCGCTATCTATGTTGAAAGAGATACTTGTCCAGATTGTCAGAGAATTATGCCAAAGCTTAAAAAACAATTAAAAAATAATAAAAAAACATTGTACTACTTTAATACTACAGCTAAAGGAGAAAAACTTTTTCACTATCGAGAATTTTATAATTTTTTAGGAGTAAAAGCTGTTCCGTCGATCATTATCGCCAAAAATGGAAAAGTGAAAAAAGTGTTTAATTTAGAAAAAGATCAAACAAATTTATCTAAAATTATTAAGGAGGAAACTTAAAAAGGAAATGGATATATTAGCATTTGTTCACTATCTTTTTTTTCCTGATTACACAATTTTCATTCCTGATGATGCACGAATAAAAGGCATATTTATAACAGATGAATCTGTTTCAAACAAAAAAATAAAGATTAACCAAATTGGAGCGATGTTATTTAAGGAGATAGAGAAAAATAACCGTAGTATCCGATATTCTAGATTGTTAAGCATTTTGAAAGAAAAATACCCGGCAATCCCCTTGAAAGTTTTGAACAATGATGTATCAAGGTTTTTGTATTCTTTAAATTCTGTGAATTTAATCAATTATAAAAACTTTTATAAATTTAATTTCATTAAATATTTTATGTGGAATTTTGTAAAATTTATCAAAGGGTACAAAAACAGATATGACTTAAAAGGTTATAATTTAATTTTCTTATTAATTCAAGTTATTCTTGCAGTGTTTGATACTTATTTGCTTATTGGCATTTTTTTATTTTGTGTGTGGTTATTCATGATATTTATTTGCATATATCATCACATTTCAATTTTGTGGTTTTTTGATATTTTGGGTTTAATAATGGGATTATTTTTAAGTGTTGCAATTCATGAAACGATTCATGTTTATATATACAGAAAAATCATAAAAAAACAAGCAGGATATTTGTTTTCTAAAATGTTGATGATTAGTTTTGTTAGAGAAGTTTTACCCTTAAAACAAAGTTTATTAGTTAGGGTATCAGGGCCACTTATTACCACATTATTAGGCGGAGGGTTATTTATTTTTTCAGATAGGGTTGTTTTTAAAGTATTTTCGTCTATATTT
>JAIRNX010000047.1 GCA_031257815.1 Lactobacillales bacterium | reverse complement strand
AGAAAGCGCATCTGCACGATTGGGGGTGATCGCTAGCTCAATCACTGAATCATCCATATCAAGATAAGAGTAAACTTCTTCTCCAACAATAGCTTCTTCAGGCAAATAATAAATTCCCTCGGCAAATTCTTTTGGTATAACGTTTTCTGTAAAACCAAGCTCTTGCAATGAACAAATCATTCCCATTGAAACGGCACCCCGCATTTTGCCTTTTTTAATCTTTGTATTGCCGGCAATACGCGCTCCAGGTAGCGCCACAATGACTTTTATGCCCGCTTTAATATTTGACGCTCCACAAACAATTTGGTAAGGTTGACTTTCACCAACATCAACCTGACAAATAGATAAGTGATCACTATCTGGATGAGGGATACATTCCTTAACAAAGCCTACTACTAACTTCTTTAATCCATCTGCAAGACGTATAACATTTTCTACTTCAATACCGGTTAAAGACATTTTATCTCCCAATTCTTTAGGAGTTGTTTTTGTTAAATCAAGCATTTCGCTTAACCATTTATAAGAAACTAACATTCAAATTGCCTCCTTTTACTTATTTATAAACGAGCAAACTGCCCTAAAAAACGCATATCATTTGTATAAAAGTAACGAATATCATTAATGCCAAAACGCAGCATCGCAATCCGTTCTTGACCTAAACCAAAGGCAAAACCAGCGTAAACTTCCGGATCAATTCCTGACATTTTCAGCACCTTAGGATGCACCATTCCTGCTCCTAAAATCTCAATCCATCCCGTGTATTTACAAACATTGCAACCTTTGCCTTCACATTTAAAGCAGCTAACATCAACTTCTACAGAAGGTTCTGTAAAGGGAAAAAATGATGGACGCAAGCGAATCTTTCGCTCTTCACCAAAAATTTTCTTTATTACAAACTCAAGTGTCCCTTTTAAATCTCCCATAGTGATCCCTTTATCAATCACCAAACCTTCAATCTGATGAAACTGATGAGAGTGCGTAGCGTCATCAGTATCGCGACGAAAAACGCGCCCTGGCGAAATCATTCGCAAACCACCTTTTGTAAAGTCATGTTCTTCCATCACTCGCGCTTGTACAGGAGAGGTATGGGTTCTAAGTAAAATTTCTTCAGAGATATAAAAACTATCTTGCATATCACGTGCAGGATGACCCTTAGGTAAATTCATCCTTTCAAAATTATAATGGTCACTTTCTACCTCATAGCCTTCAACGATTCTGTAACCCATGGATAAAAAAATATCTTCAATTTCTTCTTGCGTCTGGCTTAAAATATGGCGAACTCCTCGCTTTACTTTTTTGCCTGGTAAAGTCACATCAAGTGTTTCTTGAACTAGGGCATCGTTTAATGCCTGCCTTTCTAAGATTTGCTTTTTCTTTTCAATCTGCGCAGCTAAAGTATCGCGAATTTTGTTGGCAAAAGCACCGACTGCTGGTCGCTCTATAACTGATAAGTCTTTCATACCATGCAAAACTTGTGTAATGGGACCTTTCTTCCCTAACGTTTCAACTCTAATATTATCTAACTCTTTTAAAGTCTTTGCTTGCTCGATCTGTTGACTCACCTTTAATTTCAAATTTTTTAACTCTTCTTTTAAGTTCATAATTATCCCACCTTTATATAAAAAAACACGCACTACATTCCCCTAAGAACCTGTCTACCATCTTCTAGCGGCGAAAGTTTTTGATATTTTTTTGCACTTTGTCGTTAAAAGACCTGTCGGGTTCCTTACGAATTGTTTCAAGCTTTGCTTGATTACAATTGTGGGAACGGGAGCCTCGATTTAGCACCGCTAAACCTACGTTTTTTGCCTCAAACTACGAAAAAATAGCTCAAAAAACCTGTCGGGTTATTACAATTTGATAAACGCAATTCATTTCACTAGAGATCGTTAACAGACTCTTAGACCTCCTCGTATAATATAAACAGTTCATCTATCAAACAATGAACTGTTTATATTATACGAGGAGGTCTATTTAAAAACTGGGCAGTGACCTTACCTAGAAGTAGTCACTTACATAGTTTAGTTTACGCTTTCACATAATTTTTTAAATGATGTGTAATAAATTCTTCAAAATCTCCCAAAAGTTTTTCGCTCATCATTTCCTTATGTGGAGATTTTTACCAAATTGAAAGTTTACTTCTCAAATCCTTCTTTAACTGCTTCAGGGAAATACATTTCTAAAATTTCTGCACAATGATCGCAAACTTCGTGCAAATGCATATTTTCATTTGCACCTACTGTTTCATCAAAACGGCGACAACGTACACATACATCTCCATCAGCATGCTCTACCAAAATCGCAACATCGTCAAACTTCATTGCCGAATCAGGCACTTCTTCTTCACTTACTTTAAATTTAGAAACAATTAACAACTGAGCGATACTGCTATCCAAAGATAAAAGTAAGGTATAAACTACCTTATTTGGATAGACAATAACCTTTGCTGCCATTGATTTACCGATTTTCTTTTCGTTGCGCGCTTCTTCTAAAGCTTTTAATACCTTATCACGAAAATTAAAAAACGCTGACCACTCTTGCAGTAGCTCTTCTTCATTAGCATAAGTCGTTACCTCAGGAAACTCTGCTAACTGGGCAAACGCTTCTTCTTCGTACTCCAACTGTGTCCAAATTTCTTCTGCTGTATGTGGCAAAATCGGCGTTAAAAGCTTCGTTAAAGCAACTAAACTTTGGTAAAAGACCGTTTGCATCGCTCGACGATTTTTATTATCAAATCCTTCAATGTATACAATATCTTTGGCAAAATCCAAGTAAAAAGCAGATAAGTCATTAGTTAAGAAAGTCATTACTGTTTTATAGATATGACCGAAATCATATTTATCATAGCCCTTTTCACGAATTGAGTGAATGACTTGGTTAAGACGTATTATCATATATTTATCAACAGAACGTAAGTTTTCATAAGAAACAGTATCGGTCTTAGGATTAAAGTCAGATGTATTGGCCAATAAAAAGCGCATGGTATTACGGATTTTACGATAAATTTCAGCTACTTGAGCTAAAATATCCATTGAAACACGCACATCAGCTTCGGTATCCACTGAGGCAACCCATAAACGCAAGATATCTGCGCCATACTGCTTTACCACTTGATCAGGCGCAATAATATTGCCTAGAGACTTACTCATCTTACGACCTTCGCCATCCAAAACAAAACCCTGCGATAGCACTGCTTTATATGGTGCAACGCCATTAATGGCAACCGAAGTGGTAATTGATGAGTTAAACCAACCACGATTTTGATCTGAACCTTCCAAATACAAATCCGCCGGGAAACTCAACTCTTCTCGCTCGCACAACACACCTGCATGCGATGAACCCGAATCAAACCACACATCCATAATATCTTTTTCTTTCGTAAATTCACCATTAGGTGAAGCTGGATGTGTAAAGTCTTCTGGCAGCAAATCTTTTGCTTCTCGTTCATACCAAACTTTTGAGCCGAATTCTTCAACTAACTTTGCTACATGTTCAACTGTAACTGACGTGATAATCGCCTCCTCATTCTCCGCATAAAAAATTGGCAACGGCACGCCCCACGCTCGTTGACGCGAAATCACCCAATCGCCGCGATCACGCACCATATTGTATAAACGAGTCTTACCCCATGGAATAATCCAGTCAACTTTTTCCACTTCATCCAAAATATTTTGACGAAACTTATCAATCGAAGCAAACCACTGCGTTGTTGCTCGGTAAATCACTGGTTTCTTCGTTCGCCAATCATGCGGATAGCTATGCGTAAAGAAGTCAAGCTTGAGCAACGCACCTTTTTCTTCTAACATCTCAGTAATCACTGGATTCGCCTTATCATAAAACATCCCAGCAAATCCTGGCGCTTCTTTGGTATAAACACCTTTACCGTCAATAGGTGAAAGGATTTCTAAACCATATTTTTTCCCAATAATATAATCTTCTTCCCCAAAACCTGGTGCTGTATGAACTAAACCCGTACCTGCTTCATTCGTTACATGATCCCCAACCATCACAAGTGAAGTTCTGTTATAAAATGGATGGTAGGCTGTCATATACTCCATCTTAGAGCCTTTTAGGTTTTGAAGAATCTCATATTGCTCCCAACCAATTGCTTCAGCCACACTTTCTAGCATTTCTTTAGCAACAACAAATTTGCGATCATTTGCCTCAACTACTGCATATTCAAAATTAGGATTTACCGAAATTCCTAAATTTGCTGGCAAAGTCCATGGCGTTGTTGTCCAAATCACAAGTTCTATATCTTTATCTAATAAATTCTTCCCATCAGCAACTCTAAATGTGACATAAATCGAAGGAGATTTTACATCTTTATATTCGATTTCTGCCTCGGCCAATGAAGATTCTGAAGATGGTGACCAATAAATCGGCTTCAAACCTTTGTAGATATAACCTTTTTCTGCCATTTTTCCAAAAACACGAATCTGCGCAGCTTCATATGCGGAATCCAATGTTACATATGGATGCTCCCAATCACCACTGATACCCAAACGCTTAAAATCATCACGCTGCTTATCTATTTGTGCCAAAGCATATTTTTTACATTTTTCTAAATAAGCAGAAAGTGGGATTTCTTTACGTTTTACACCTTTATTTGTCAACACTTGTTCAATGGGTAAACCATGTGTATCCCACCCAGGAACGAAAGGAGCACGAAAACCGCTCATTGACTTCGCCCGCACGATGATATCCTTCGAAATTTTGTTCAACGAATGCCCCAGATGAATATTTCCATTCGCGTACGGAGGTCCATCATGCAAGATAAAGGCTGGTTTTCCTTTATTAATTTTCTGACGCGTCTTATAAATTTTTTTATCTTCCCAATCTCTCTGCCACTCTGCTTCACGCTTTGGTAAATTTCCACGCATTGGAAAAGCTGTCTTTCCCAAATTTAAAGTATCTTTCATTTTCATAAATAAACTCTCCTTTGCTGCTTAAAAAATATGCCTTCCCATTAAATTGCCTAAAGTGACTGTCTTTTGCTTCTTCGCAAGGTTGTGCTTTCAAAAATGGCAAACATAAAAAAACACCTCGCCTAGGACGAGATGCTCGCTACCACCTAAATTTAAAGTCAAAAAATTTAACTTCCTCAAACGGTAACGGCGCATATCCGTTCTTTCTTACTAAAATTCAGAAAGACATTTAGCAGATGATCTAATAAAATCTAACATTTATAAGGCTCTCACCATCCCCCACTCGCTTTAAGAATAAATTTTATTTTTCTGTTCTGCCTAAAAATTTTGTAAATTATTATGTTTATCATGATATCATGACAGACTTTAAAATTCAAAATTATGAATTGTGTCATCAAAAGCATCCGCGAAACTGCCCTCCCAAATATCAACTTACAAAATTAAAAAAGTTTGAGCGCTAAAAATTCATACATTTCTAACGCTCAAACTTTTTATTTTAGGACATTTTCATAAAAATCTCTCTCTTCGCGAGCCTCTTATTCATACAATTTGCGACGAAAATAAATTATTAATGCGCCTAAATAAAGCGTGACTCCGGCGATAAAGAACTTCAAATTCCTCGTTTCCCCAGTTGCAGGTAATTTATATTCTTGTATTTATAATTTCTTGTTTTATTTGAAATTATGTATACAATTAACTAAAAAATAACTAAAAATAGAAATGGGAATGATATGATAGAAAGCTCTAGTAAAAATATTATTGATCTAGATATATCTGTGAATATGAAGCAAACACTAGATAATATCTGGCAAAAAGCTTTAACAATTGAGGAAAAAAGCAAATATTACAATGAAAATATTTCAAAAATTGATCAAAAAAAATTAAATGAATGGCAGTCGGTAAAAAGTTTAAGAACGTGTTAACGATCTCGGAGTGATGAATGATTTTGGCTATTTTTCCGTATTTTTTCGTTAAAAAACCTGTCGGGTTCCTTACGAATTGTTTCAAGCTTTGCTTGATTACAATTGTGGGAAATAGAGAGATCGTTAACAGGCTCTTAAACATTTTCATTAAAAAATTTGCCGTCAATGCTTTACTTGCTTTTGTTTTTTAGTAACATGAAAATCATAGGTACGCAGAAGGGATGAAAGAGATTATGTTGTCATTTTTTGAAGAATTAAAAGAACGTGGATTGGTATATCAGGCAACAAAAGAGACTGATTTAGCCCAGGCATTAGAAAAAGGGGCAATCCAGATGTATATCGGCTTTGATCCTACGGCAAGTTCTTTGCATGTTGGGCATTTAGTGCCAATTCTTTTGCTACGTCGTTTTCAGTTAGCAGGGCATTTTCCGATTGCTTTAGTAGGTGGCGGTACTGGTCTGATTGGAGATCCTTCCTTTAAAGACGATGAACGTCAA
>JAIRNX010000037.1 GCA_031257815.1 Lactobacillales bacterium | reverse complement strand
TTGTAAACCTGCCAGGTTTTTTGAGCTATTTTTTCACAATTTGAGGCTGAAAGCACGGCTTTCAGGTTTCGAATAAAGGAAAACGACTATAGGAAGTTTTCTGTCAAAAAACGCAGGTTTAGCAGTGCTAAATCGAGGCTTTTTAACAAAAAAGTGTGGAAAAATAGCCAAAATAATTCATCGCTCCGAGATCGTTAACAGGTTCTTATTGCATGTAGGTTGGATGTGAAGTATGATTTGCGTAAATAGTAAATATATCGAGATGGTGGGTGTT
Source organism: Lactobacillales bacterium (assembly GCA_031257815.1). Classification (GTDB taxonomy): domain Bacteria; phylum Bacillota; class Bacilli; order Lactobacillales; family Streptococcaceae; genus JAIRLR01. The sequence goes on along the minus strand of JAIRNX010000037.1, from coordinate 3,268 downwards.
TTATGAACTTTAGAGTTGGCCATGGTTTTGATGTGCATGAGTTAGTTACGGGAAGAAAGTTAATTCTGGGCGGACTAGAAATCGATTTTGAAAAAGGACTTTTAGGGCATAGCGATGCAGATGTTTTATTGCATGCGATTGCTGATGCTTTGCTTGGCGCAGCGGGTTTGGGCGATATTGGTCATACTTTTTTGCCGAATGATCCTGAAATTGAAGGGATTTCGTCAATGGATATTTTACGAAAGTCTTTTTTGCGCTTACATAATCTTGGATATAGTATTTCAAACATTGACGCGACAGTTTTGGCTGAGCAGCCTCAGATGAAGCCATATCTTCAAACGATGATTAAAAATATTGCAACTGTTTGTGAAATAAAAGAAAGTCAAGTAAATTTGAAGGCAACAACGACTGAAAAGTTAGGTTTTATCGGTCGTAAAGAAGGAATGGCAGCAGAGGCTGTGATTCTTATTTTTATGGAAAAATAGGAGAGTTAAAATGAGCACGAAAATGCGTGTGCGTTATGCACCTTCCCCAACAGGATTGCTTCATATTGGCAATGCAAGAACGGCTTTGTTTAATTACTTATATGCTAGGCATAATGATGGCAAGTTTATTATTCGGATTGAGGATACGGATCAAAAGCGTCATGTTAAGGATGGTGAAGCTTCACAGCTTGAGAATCTAAAATGGCTAGGTCTTGACTGGGATGAAGCACCGCAAAGGTTTGGAAAATTTGGACCGTACCGTCAGTCGGAGCGTTTGGAGATTTATCAAAAGTATGTTCAAGATTTGCTTCAACGTGGTCTTGCGTATGAGTCGTATAAAACGGAAGAAGAGTTGGCGCTTGAACGTAAGAAGCAAGAAACAAATGGCAAGACGCCTAAGTATCTTTATGAATATGCAAAAATGACACAAGATGAGATTGCCAGGGCGCAAGCTGCTGCCAAAGCAGCGGGTCTGAATCCCGTTGTGCGTTTAAAGGTTAAGGAAGATAGCGTTTATAAATGGCAGGATATTGTAAAAGGCGATATTGAGTTTATTGGAAGCAATATTGGCAGCGATTGGGTCATTCAAAAGCGTAATGGTTATCCGACGTATAACTTTGCGGTTGCCATTGATGATCATTTAATGGAAATTACGCATGTCTTGCGTGGGGATGATCATATTGCCAACACTCCTAAGCAATTAATGGTTTATGAAGCATTTGGTTGGAACGCACCAAAATTTGGGCATATGACATTAATTATCAATAGCAAAACGGGCAAGAAACTTTCCAAACGTGATGTAAATACTTTGCAGTTTATTGAAGATTACCGCAAGAAAGGCTTTTTACCGGAAGCTATTTTTAATTTTATTGCTTTATTGGGCTGGAATCCTGGTGGAGAAGAAGAGATTTTTTCTCCAAGTCAGTTAGTTGAATTATTTAATGAGAAACGTTTATCAAAGGCACCAGCGGCATTTGATCAAAAAAAATTAGAGTGGATGAATAATCAGTATATTAAAGAGGCTAATTTTGAGCGTGTATTTGAGCTTGTGCGTCCATTTTTGCTGGAAGCTGGTCGATTATCTGAGACTTCGGATGAAAAAGAGCTGGCACGTGTGAAAAAAATCGTGGCATTGTATCAATCACAGTTAAGCTATGGCGAAGAAATTATTAAATTAACGGATTTATTTTTTAAAGCAGATTTTGTGGTTAGTGATGAAGCTAAGGAGGCTTTAAATGGAGAAACAGTTCCGCTTGTTTTAACAACTTTTTGCGATAAATTAAAAGCCACGCCTGAGGATGAATGGATGCGAGATAATATCTTCCCCAAAATTAAAGAAGTGCAAAAAGAAACAAGCGTTAAAGGTAAAAATCTTTTTATGCCAATTCGGATTGCAGTATCAGGGGAAATGCACGGACCAGAGCTGTCTGATACAATTGAATTGCTAGGTAAAGAGGTTGCAATTGCACATATTAAGCAGGTGCTTTCTGAGTTAAATTAATAAATTTAGAATAAAAGAGATATTTTTGGTGTTATAATTTGAAATATCTCTTTTTTTACATCGTGCTTTTAAAAAAAGTTAGGGGAATTTTTATATTAGAAGTTAGAACGTGTTAACGATCTTAGAACTTGTCTACTATCTCTCTATAGATGAAATCCCGTTATACAAATTGTTTCAAGCTTTGCTTGATTACAATTTGTAATAACCCGACAGGTTTTTTGAGGTATTTTTTCACAATTTGAGGCTGAAAGCACGGCTTTCAGGTGTCGGATAAAGGAAAACTACTGAGAGTAGTTTTCTGTCAAAAAACGCAGGTTAGCGTAAGCGTTGGTTCTAAATCGAGGCTTTTTAACAAAAAAAGGTGGAAAAATAGCCAAAACTATTCATCGCTCCGAGGCAAGTTAACAGGTTCTTAGCAATGGAGGGCATATGCTATGAGCGAATTAACGAAAATTAAGCCAAGTGCTAAAAAGATTAAAGAGCAGAAAATTTATCGTAAATGGGGCTTAAGCGATAAAGAGTATCGCATGATTGAAGAGGACATTTTGCACCGCTGTCCCAATTACACCGAAACAGGTTTGTTTTCAGTGATGTGGTCGGAGCATTGTTCTTATAAAAATTCAAAGCCCGTTTTGCGAAAATTTCCCACAAAGGGTAAGCAAGTTTTGCAAGGCCCAGGCGAGGGGGCTGGAATCGTCGATATTGGCGACAATCTAGCAGTTGTTTTTAAAGCGGAGTCGCACAATCATCCATCGGCGGTTGAACCTTATGAAGGTGCAGCAACCGGCGTCGGTGGTATTGTTCGCGATATTTTTTCCATGGGTGCGCGGCCGATTGCGATTTTAGATTCTTTACGTTTTGGCGAGATGGATAATAATCATATCAAACACATCATTAGCGAAGTGGTTGCAGGCATTTCGGGTTACGGAAATTGTATCGGTATCCCAACTATTGGTGGCGAAGTTTCTTTTGATTCATGCTATGAAGGAAACCCTTTGGTTAATGTAATGTGTGTGGGGTTGATTGAGCATAAAGATATCCAAAAAGGACAAGCTAAAGGTGCGGGTAACTCGATTATGTATGTTGGCGCAAAAACGGGACGGGACGGCATTCATGGGGCGACTTTTGCTTCAGAAGAATTCGGCAAAGGAAATGAAACGCAACGCTCAGCGGTGCAAGTTGGCGATCCTTTTATGGAAAAGTTGTTACTTGAGGCATGTTTAGAGTTAATTTTAGAGCATCAAGATCTTTTGGTGGGAATTCAAGATATGGGCGCAGCGGG
>JAIRNX010000145.1 GCA_031257815.1 Lactobacillales bacterium | reverse complement strand
AACTGTGACCGTTTTTCTTGTATTCTATCGCCGCCTTGCGATAATCTTTACTGTATGACATGTTTTTATTATAACTCATTGGCTAAGAATATTAATATTTTTTAGATTAAAGCACTATACATGGGGTAATTTCAGTGTAATCTCGCGCATTTGTCAAGGGATGTTTTTCGCCAATTCTGAACAAGCTGTCGATCAAGAGATGACTAATATTTGTAGTGTAAGAGGGACTCTAACAGCTGTTGATCCAACAAATTCGGGGCCTTCATGGACTGCTATACGAGGTGAAATTGTTAATCATCATCGAATGGTTATTGTAACATTTGTAAATCCAGTTGATCCTGCAGAAGCTCACAGTTGCGTTGCTTTTTTAGCAAGTAATGTTATAAGTGAAAAATGTTTATGGTTGTATAATCCATGGGGAAATGTGATCTCAGTTGCGGGAAACAGTCCTGGAGCAAATCATGATATTGCTAATGGACTCGGAGTGGCGCCAATAAACTGGAATATTTGCCAATATACGACTTTTGATTATTGAATGACTAGGGAAGTCTAAAAATCAGAATTAAAGAAGGGAAGTTTTATTATGAAAAAATTTTTAATGGGGTTAATGTTAAGTTGGGTAGCAATGTTTAGTTTTAGCGGAGTAGGTAGTTGTATGACTGAGCAAACAATAAAAAGCGCATATCTACCTATAAGAGAAAATAGTTGGCTTAAATCAGAAATAGAACGACAAGCTCAAGAGATTCGTTACATAAAAAACTTACCAGAAGATTGGTATCAAAAAGTAATGGTCCCTTCTAAAGCAATTGTTGAGAAAAGGCTAAGGACGGCTGATGGTTCTCCTATTCTCGTCAAGAAAATATTACAAAACCCAATAACGGAGTTCATTTTATCTATTCCTATAGAAGATGAATATGGACTTTTAGGACCACAAATAGCATCATTTTACGTAAAAGTAAAAAATGATATTAATGCGGGACCAATTGAAAGAATATTAAAATTAAATAAACCAAGCAAACCAAAACGAGCTATTGAGGCAAAGCTTCTGAATAGCTTTGGTGCAGGAGGAACAACATGTGAAGAAGAGATAGGTATGATGGAAGCTCCAGTAGCAGATGATGATATACAACAAAAGGGAACTGAGCTACTACAATTACGATCTAATTTAAGTAATACGAATATGCAAATCATTCCTGTTAGCATTGGAACTTGCGCTGGTGGATGGATATTAGCGCGTAATGAAGAAGAAGCTATAGATCAATCATTTATTTGGTTTACTTATCCGTTATCAGGATATGAAAGAAGGAAATTTTATAAATTAGATTTTGTCTTAAATAATTATTGGAGGGGCATTGAATTAAAAGAACAAGTGTTTAAAGCACCTTCATATGAATTCCCTATACCTAGTTAGCTTGATTTTACTTAACTTATTAAGCTTTTTATAACTTAAAAACTTTTCTTGATTATTAAAGCTACAAAGAAGTCTAAAAATCAGAATAAAGAAAAAAGAAGGGAAGTTTTATTATGAAAAAATTTTTAATGGGGTTAATATTAAATTGTGTAGCAATGTTTAGTTTTAGCGTAGTAGGTAGTTGTATGACTGAGCAAACAATAAAAAGTGTATATCTACCTATAAGTCCAGATAGTTGGCTTAAATCAGAAATAGAACAACAAGCTGAAGATATTTATTATGTAAACTTATCAGAAGATTGGTATCAAAAAGTAATGGCGCCTTCTAAAACAATTGTTGATAAAAGACCAAGAACGGCTGATGATTCTCCTATCTTCGTCAAGGAAGTACTGCAAAACCCAAAAGATTTTAATTTATCTATTCCTATAAATGAGAATACAGAGGGAATTTTTTCAGGAATGGGCCCACAATTAGCATCATTTAATGTAAAGTTAAACAATAATAATAATAAAAGTATTGAAGAAATAGTAAATAAAACAGCAAAACCAAAAAAAGTTAAGGAAGTAAAATTTATGAATATTGGCGCAGGAACAACATATGAAGAAGAGATCGCTATGATGGAAAGTGAAGTCCCGGCTGCCCAGTCAACTGATAAATGGGAAAGAGAGCCATGTTTAAAGATAGCTGAATTGCCGTTTAATTTAAGGACTGATAATTTAAAAGTGATTCCTGTTAGTCTTAATTTTGGAACTCTTACTTGTGGTTATATAGTAACACCGAGTCTTGATGCACCCGTAGAAAATGCAGTTATTTGGTTTACTCATGTACATCCAAGGTATGAAAGAAGGCAATTTTATAACTTAAAAAGCGTTTTAGATACCCATTGGGGTATCATAGAAGCACAAGCTATAGGAATTTGCCCTGCTTAATTTTACTTTAAAAACCTCGTATAATAATAAAGGAAGTAAGTAACTTTATTTATACGAGGTTTTTACATCAAATCATCTTTAGCAGCTTAAAGATAAGCATTTCTAAATCGTCTAAATCCAAAGCGCGTTGCACTATCTCTTTTGCTTCTCAAGCGACCCACCCCTCATACAACATTTAGCCGCTAGTTTATACTGCTCCAAACCTATAAGTAAAGCTTTCTTACGGAAAAAGACGATTTAATGTCCGCGGAAATGGAATTGCTTCACGAATGTGCTCTTTCCCAGCAATCCACGTAACAACCCGCTCTAAGCCTAAACCAAAGCCAGAGTGCGGCACTGAACCAAATCTGCGCAAATCCAAATACCATTCATAATCCTCAGCCTTTAAGTTATACTTTTGCAATTGTTCTTCTAAATAATCAAGCTCCACAGCCCGCTCACTACCACCAATAATTTCACCATAACCTTCAGAGGCAATTAAATCCGCACAAATGACAACATCATCTCTAAGCGGATGCGGCTTCATATAAAAAGCTTTGATCTCTTTAGGGTAATTTAAAATAAAAACGGGTTTTTCAAATGAGTTTGCAATAAATGTTTCTTCCGGTGAACCAAAATCATCGCCCCAAGAAACATCAAAATCATTTTTCTTCAATAACTCAATTGCCTCATCATAAGTAATCTTTGGATATGGCAACTGTGTATATTTTTTCAACAACTCTTTATTGCGCTTCAAAACATCCAAAGCATAGTCACAATTTTCCAGCACTTTTTCAACTAAAAATACTATATACTGCTCCTGAACTTCCAAAGACTCTTCTTGATGCATAAACGCCATCTCTGGCTCAATCATCCAAAACTCCGTTAAATGACGACGCGTTTTCGACTTTTCCGCCCGAAAAGTTGGACCAAAAGTAAACACCTTACCAAAAGCCATCGCCCCCGCCTCAGCATAAAGTTGACCCGTTTGTGCTAAAAAGGCCGACTTGCCAAAATAATCCGTTTCAAATAAATCGGTTGTTCCTTCTGCTGAAGTATCCGTTAAAATCGGCGAATCGATCTTTATAAAGCCGCGAGCATTAAAAAATTCATATGTAGCACGAATAATTTCATTGCGCACTTGCATAAGGGCGTGCTGCTTTCTTGAACGTAACCATAAATTACGATGATCCATTAAAAAATCAATGCCATGTTCTTTGGGTGTAATTGGATAATCATGAGACTCTCCTACTAACTCTAAATCAGTCACATATAATTCATAACCAAATTTTGAACGCGTATCTTCACGAATCACACCTGTTACAATGACCGAAGACTCTTGCTCCAAACGTTTAGCTAAAGCAAATACATCGTCTCCTATCTCTGCTTTGACCACAACTCCTTGAAAATAAGCAGTTCCATCTCGAAGCTGCAAAAAAGCAATCCTCCCGGAGGAGCGTTTACCCACAATCCACGCACCAATCTTAACCGTCTTGCCTACATACTTTTTAGCATTAATAATGTTTACTAAATCTTTTGCTAATATTTTCTCCATTTAAACATCCTTCAATTCTTTTATATTTTGGCCTGTTTTAAAATCCAATAAATAATAATTGTAATTTTTCGTGTTTGACTTTGTTACAACTTCCCACACAAGTTTATCATTATATATTCCGATATTAGTTGACAGCACTTTTTGTACAGAATCTTTCACCAATAAAGCAGCTTTTTCTTCAGTAATTCCTTGACTCTTTTCAATAACCGTAACCATTGATCCACTTTCAGGAACAATAACATATACCTCTTTGTTATCGCTATCACGTCCCTTGACGGAATAATATGTCTTTCGTCTTGTAAAATGATAAAATTTTTTAACTTTTTTCATACCAACAGCAGATTTCGCAATCGCTGTAGTTTGCATTTTAGCTACAAACATTGGTTGATTAGCTCGAAAAAAAATTAAAGTGCAACTAACAAATAAAAACAAAACCAGTGCCAAAATGATAAGCATAACTTTCTCAAATCTTGTAACACTTGTTTTCCATTTTAATCCCAAACCTTGACTCGTCTCCTTTTAGTTCATTAACAGAACTCATATACTAAACACCAAATGTTTATCAAGAGCTTTGATCGTTTTTGTGGTATTCTCAGCTAAAAATGTAATACCTTGAGGCAAAGCATTTTCTAAAATTCTTGAATATTTCTCAACTCTAATACGGTGGTCTAAGAAGATAAAAGCTACTCTTTTGCCATTTGAACGCATCAAACGCGCAAAAGCTTGCCGCAGAAGCATTGCGGCATTAGGTAGAAAATAATCTTGAAAAGGATCCTTCCCTTTTTCTTCTAAATAATTAGCAAAGTCTAGATTCCTTTTCTTCTTTTTATAATCCAGTGGAATTCTCATAATTATTACAATGTCTAACGTCCCCGCAGGAAAATCGATTCCTTCCCAAAAAGCATCAGCTCCAAAAAGAAGTGCGCTTTCTGAAGAGAGAAAACACTGAACTAATTTTTCTTTCCTTCCAGAAATTGTTTGAGCAAATAGCTCATACCCCATAGTACGTGCTAACTTATAAAAATAATGATACATCTTAGTTAAACTGTCTAAATCAGAAAACAATACCAAAATGCGACGCTTATGTGTGTAAATTACTTCTTTAAGAAAATCCGATAATATTTCTATATTTTCATACGCTAGTCCATGAACAAGCGGAAGATAAACATTAATCAAATCCTCCTTCTTTTGGCTATCGGAGGAATTAATTTTTTTTACTTCATAATTTGTTAATTGCAAACTTTTCGGTAAAAATTCGCGATTTTTCCAAGTAGTCAGTGTAGCTGAAGTATATAATATTTTTGGATAGCGTCTACGCCAATTACTTTCAATTAAAGAATTTACACTAAAATCAACCATCTGCAATAATGGGACATTCTCTTCTTTGGACCAAGAAATATCCTTTGAATATTGACTTCCTTTAGCTTCTATAAGGAAGATTAAATTTAGCAAGTCCTGGAGAATCGACAAAAGTAATTCATCAATATCTTCATACCAAAATAATTGCTCTAAGCTAAGTTCATTTTTTAAAGTCTTTTCAAAATTTTTATAAACCTTCCCCAAGTCAGCTAAACAAATTTTTAAGTTTTCCTTTTCTTTCAACAAGAAATTATCATGAAATTCAAAATTTTGTTTATGCTCATCTTCTAAATCAATCTTTTCAAGCATGCTTGAAATAAGAGAAAAGATGTCTAATAAAATCTCATTTAATGAATCAACTGGATACAAATTAAGCAAGCCTGTATTTTGATTTGTTAACAATTTAATATTTCGTAAAATTTGCATCAGATTTAACGAAACTCGTGTTGCTTTTTGTAAAATACTTGGCAGCTGATGAGCTTCATCCAAGATTAAGCCATCACTAGCTGGTAAAAGTGGAGTTTTACACAGGTGATCTTGCACTAAGAATTCATGAGTTGTTAACAAAAGATTGCTATTTTTTATCCGCTTTTTTTGCAATCTTAAAAAATCAACTTCATAAAAAGGATTTTGGGGGTTTAAGTTATATATTCCCTTATGAGCTATTTGTTTAAAAAATAAATGACTTTCATTTTTTTGCGCCAACTCATCCAGATCTCCTGTTTTTGTTTCAAGCAACCAAACTAAAACAGCCATTTGATAAACAACAAATTGCTTTTGATCAAGTGTACAATCAAGTGTTCTAGCAAAAGCCGCTAAATCTATATAATTTTCCCTTGCTTTTACTAAAGTTGCCTTAAGTTTATATGGAATAACTTTATTGATAAGCACTACTGCTTCTTTAAGCAATTGTTGCTGCAAAAAAGTAGAACTAGTAGAGACAATCAATGGTTTTTCTTTTGTCGCATAAAAAGACATAGGAAATAAATAACCTATCGATTTGCCAATTCCTGGAGTTGCTTCTAAAAAGAAATTACGAGTCATAGAATTTTCGTGAAAAAATTTATACACAAGATTGGCATACCTAGCTTGATCTTTTTTAAATGTTAACTTCTGAGCAAATAAATCTATTTTATCTTTTTGAGAATAGGGAAAATCTAAAACTCTTTCTTCTTCATGACCCAAATCCTCTTCTTCCTTCAATCTTAACTTAGCACCGTATTCACTCCCTTCTTCCTCCCTCAAAACTCTCACTTGTTCTTCTTCACCCAAATTCTCTTCTTCCACAATCTCCTTTCCACTCTC
>JAIRNX010000119.1 GCA_031257815.1 Lactobacillales bacterium | reverse complement strand
AATAAAATTTAAATGTAAACTACAGACCTAGCAACTTGCATTATTCCAGTATCAGTTAAACAACTGCATGAATATTGTGATATAAGCCCCAAAGTGATGTTATTCAAGTAGCCCCCATGATGCCATTCCAGCTCCCCTCCTCCTGTCATCCCAATACTTCCTTTTCTTTTCATCCAAGTAGCTGACACTGGGATCCAGAATACTACTTTAGTAATAAAATATTTAAGAAATTTACTAAACGAAAAAAAAAGCAAAAGAAGCCCTGGCCATTGTTTATTTTCAGTATTGGCGTTTTCATGTCTTAAACGCTGCAATTTAGCTGCTTTTAAATGCAACTAGCCTAAGCTATAATATTTAAGGAATTTACCAGGCAGAAAAAAAAGACAAAGAAACCCTGAGGTAGCTAGTTATTCCACTCTCTATTTTAAAATCCGGCATTGGGTGATGTTTTAAACGACTTATAAGCGTGTTTCAGCTTGTATGGGTAAAAACCCGAAATTTAAAAAAAAACATGCAGTGCACATAGTGCGAAAAATTAAACAATAGTACGCCAAATACAAGTTTTCTTATCATTTTAACCTGTACAGATTGGGAAGTTAAATAATAGCTTCATCACTATGATAAGGGGACTGGAGGTATTTGTCAAGTAGTTTTCTGTTCTGTTTTTATGGCCAGTGTTACGCATTGGAGTGACATAAATCTTGTGTTGTTTAAAAAGAGTGCTTAGGGCAGCAAAAATATGACAACTCTCAGTATCATTGGAAGGTTTTGCTTAAAAATATATTTTATTTCATTTAGAATATCTTACTTGGTTTGTTTATATATAGTGAATAAGTTACTACAGAAGTTTTACAGCATTATTTATTGTCTTTCCCGTGCTTTAATTGACACAATTTATAATGACGGGATGGAGCATGCGGGATATTTATCATTTTTAATCCTTTTGTCAATATTTCCTTTCCTCATCGTTTTAATATCTTTAGCGTCAACATTTGCAAATTTCTTAGACCAATATAACATCGGCTGGGCATTTATAATTGATCACATGCCTCAGGACATTTTAGCATCCTTAATGCCGCGTATTAGGGAGATAATATCTGGTCCACCACAGAGTTTATTGACTTTGGCAATTGTGGGCGCTGTTTGGACAGCCTCGTCAACGATTGAAGGGCTGAGAACAATACTGAATAAAGCCTACAAAGTTCCAGTTTCGCCACCTTATATATTGAGAAGGGTGCTCAGTATATTGCAATTTTTGGTAATTACGCTCATTATAACTCTGACTATAGTGTTAGTACCAATGCTGATTGATTTTTCCTATCATAGGCTAAGTTATACTAAATATCTCCTCATCGAATTTGTACTTTTTATAGTGGTTTCCTGGCTATACTTTATGCTACCCAACGTAAAACAAAATATGTCAGATGTATTTCCTGGATTGTAGGGTATCAGGACAAATTTTACCATTGAGCAAATCTCTTGGATAAGTTGCACAACTATATGAACGTTATGACTCTAGCCTACCAAGAGGGTGTCATGAAAGAAGATACTACTAGTCATTTATCTTCAAAGCTTGAATAAAAACATTATGCGGAATATTAACATTTCCTATAGAATGCAATCTTTTCTTACCTTTCTTTTGTTTTTCTAAAAGCTTCATTCTTCGCGTTACATCTCCACCATAGAGTTTAGCTGTCACATCCTTTCTGTATGGATTAATCGTTTCTCTGGAAATAATTTTGCTACCCACCGCTGCTTGAATTGCAATCTTATATTGCTGACGTGGTATCAAATCCTTCAAACGCGCACATATCTCGCGTCCCATTTTTTCTGCTCTACTTTTGTGAACAATGCACGCCAATGCATCCACAGGCTCTCCATTAACTAAAAAGCTCAATTTATCTATCTGACTTTCCCGATAATCGGAAATTTCCCAATCCAAACTTGCGTATCCCTTAGAAATCGATTTTAGCCTATCATAAAAGTCAAAAACAACTTCAAAAAGTGGTAACTTATACCTCATCAGTGGTGTTGTTGTGCTACCAACATAAGATAAATCTTTTTGCTCTCTCCTTCTTTCTTCACACAGAGATAGAATTTCTCCTAAATACTGATCAGGCACCATTATAGTTGCAGTAATCCACGGCTCTTCTACCATCTCAATCTTTGTAGGATCTGGCATATCACTTGGATTATGAATATTCAGAATTTCGCCATTTCGTGTTGTAACTCTATATATAACACTCGGCGCGGTTGCCGTTAGGTCTAAATCAACTCTCTCTCGAGCCTTTCTTGAATAACCTCAAGGTGTAACATTCCCAAAAAACCGCAACGGAATCCGTAGCCAAGAGCATTTGACGTTTCAGCTTCAAAGGTAAAGCTCGCATCATTTAAATGTAGTTTTTCCAGTGCTTCTCTTAAATATTTAAAGTCATTTGTTTTGTTGGAAAAAATGCTACAGAATACCACAGGGTGCACTTCTTTAAATCCAGGCAGTGCTTTACCGCAAGGCATTTTTTCTTCGCTGATGGTGTCCCCTTTCCTACAGTCTGCTACTTCCTTCATTGAAGCAGTTATAAAACCAACTTCACCTGCTGAAAGTTCACGAATCATTACCTTTTTAGGAGTAAAAATACCGATATTATCCACCTGGTATGTGGCATTGTTGGACATCATAACAAACTTTATGCCTTTTTTTAGCACTCCATTTTTAACTCGTACTAAAATTACTACTCCCAAATAAGTGTCATACCAACTATCAACTAAAATTGCCTGCAGTGGAGCGTTTGCATCACCCTGTGGTGCTGGAAGTTTCGTCACTATTGCTTCGAATACATTTCTTACTCCAAGCCCAGTTTTTGCCGATATTAAAACTGACTCGCTTGCATCAATACCAATTTCTTCTTCAACCTGAAGTTTTACCCTTTCTGGATCTGCAGCACGAAGATCAACTTTATTGAGCACAACTATTATCTCATGATTATTGTCAACAGCTTTGTACACATTCGCAAGAGTTTGAGCTTCAACCCCCTGGCTGCTATCTACCACTGAAAGTGAACCTTCGCACGCAGCCAAGCTTCGACTCACTTCATACGAAAAGTCAACATGACCTGGGGTATCCATAAGGTTCAAGCAATATTGATTCCCATCATTTGCAGTGTAGTTGAGTCTTACCGTCTGTGCTTTGATTGTAATTCCACGTTCACGTTCTGTCTCCATTGAATCAAGCACTTGATTGGTCATTTCTCTTGCTTCAAGGCCATTACGTTCATCTATTAAACGATCGGCAAGCGTTGACTTTCCGTGATCTATATGTGCTATTATTGAAAAATTCCTTATATTATCCATTGATGGCTATTCTACATGTTTAAGTAGAACTATTTTACATTTTAAGTGCTGCAAGGGCAATTACTTACTTCCCCTTTAACACAGATAGTACTTGTTTCGCACAAGAAATCACTTTATTAACCATATAGCTCTCATGATTATTATCTATTTTAGACAATTCATATAGGTAATTCACCATCATTCCAGCTGACTGACTAATGCCCTTTTCAGAAGTATCTGCCATCCAGTTTAGTTGTTTTATTGATGCACCATTGCTTAAATGAAAATGTGCTACCGGATCATAAGCACCGCCACTGCTGTTTTTAACCTTTAGCAAGTAATGTGCACAAAGCTTCAGCAAGTATTGCTTAACTTCACTTTCACATTCAATATTAGTTTTTAACTGCTCTATACTTTCTAAAATTTCTGCACTAGATTGCTTTATATTCAGTTTACTCAATAAAGTAGTATCTTGGCTTAAACTTTCTTTCAGCCATTTCGTAAAGCCAAGTATTGGGGAAAGCGTTACGTATGTTTTTATACTTTTAAACTTCTGCGATAGTTTTTCCACAACCCTTTTGATCAAAAAATTAACCAGGCTGATTCCAGACAACCCTGCTTGGGTATTTGATATTGAATAGAATATAGCAGTGCTTGCACTATTTGGATCACTTGAAGGTACCGACTCCTCTAAGAGATGTTGAATGCTATCTGCAATTCCATCCATCAATGCAACTTCTACAAAAATTAGAGGCTCGTTTTGTATTTTGTAATAAAAAAGGCAAAACATAGACGATCAGAATCCAGCCTGTTTTTTAAGTCACCCCAAGAAGAAATTTTATGCACAGCTTCATATTTTATAAGTTTTTCTAACAACGATGCAGGTGAATCCCAGGTAATTTGACGAAGATCGAGTAGATCAACGTCAACCCAGGAGAGAAGTATGCTTTTCAATTCACTTTCTAGTCGATTGAGCTCTTTATATTGGTTCTTTAACTTAAGCACGTCAGAACGCATATCGACAATAAACTTAAGGCCTTCCGGCAAAGAAATAAATTGCTTCAATATTTTAGAACGTGGTGATTCAAGGACTTTTACCAAGTCCTGTTCAAATTTATAGTTTAACTCGGGATTCTGATTTTCCCTATATTCTTTTATTTTGTCATCTATTTCCGCTTTATTCAAACTAAATTTTTCTGCCAGGGTCTGCAGAAATTTTATTTTACCCTCCTCCGATAAACTTAAATACAGATTACCAAGAGATACGGTGTTCTTACGTGCTGAGACCTCCCCTCAATTTGGGTTTAAGCACTCGTTCATCTTCAAGACTAAGCTATCGATATCGCGGCTACTGCTTAAATCAGGGCTAATACTGCCAATCCACGATCTTACAGCATCTGCCACTTCACCTAGTATTTTAAAAATGCCTTCTACTGCTTTCTTATCTTCAACTTGCGCTATATCAGTTTTAACTAGTGATTCTTTCGTCATAGATCTCTTTTACCGTACATCTATATTAAACCAAAGAAAAATCTTAGTCTATACAGCAGGCGCCGTTATTAGATTATTAGTAATTTTTATGATATAATTGTGTCGATGGAGAGCAATACTATGGCAGAGGCAAAGGAAAATCTAACAGTTACATTGAAGGCTCAAGCCGAAGAATTTGATTTCAGCAAACTAAGAGCTGCAGAAGATAACAAAGGAGCAAATTCTGGTGCAACTATGCATGGCGATTTTCACAGAATGAATTTTATTATCAATAAAAAAATTATAGACAAAACTTCAATTCACACATTGATAGAAAAAGCTTGGGAGCAATATGCATGGACAGAATTCAAGCAAGTCTAACTGATGCTAACACACACTGGGAAGAGTTTTACAGTAGCGAAGGGCAAGTTCATTTATTAAAAGCAAAAATACACGAAAAAAATTACCGTTCAATTGCAAAAGAAAATTTTAAAGAAATATTTAAATCTGCTGGAGCAAAAGTTCCAAGTGACCCCATTTTAGAAGAACTAGTTACTAATTGTAATCAGTCTTCTTATTATGGTGGAGGACTAGTAATAAACGTTTTTGCTCCTGCACTTCTTTCTTATGAGCTAATGCTTAATGTACCTCAAGGTCAAGGTACTATCCACATCAACTGTACTAATAGAAACTGTATTAGCACCAGGTTTGATAGTAAAATGTCTATAACAGACACTAAATTACTAACCAATGGTCGTAATTCAAAAGAAGCGGTTATATGCCAGTTAAACGGCTCACTAGAATTTACACTTGAGTCCCAAGATGGTAAAGATGGTGTAACATATAAAGAAGGTAAATTATCATTTACTGTCCCTCAAGAGTTAGAAAATAACCACACTAATAGTAAAAGAGAGCATTTACAAACAGATTATACTGTGAAAAAAAGCCTGCTTGATGTTATCATCGATTTTTTTTTATTTTTATTGAAAAATTTGTCGGTACAAAACTTAAAAATAAACAGAGTATTCATAAGGAAATAAAAAATACACTAAGTCGCAGCAGTAGCTCAAAGGCAATAGTGATCAAGGATACTGGTCACTCTCCAATAAAAATAGAGTGTAGCTTAGGAGAACCGCTAAAAGTAGACAGTCACCTAGAAAGTGTAGAACCACCAACGCATTGTAATGATCATGTTCATGGCAGTTGAGGATTGTTAAGCTATCCCAGGTCCAAGATACTAGAATTCAAGGGTTCTTAAATTGAACAAAAACGAGCAAACTTCTTTTGAATAGCAACAGAAAAAATTACTTCCAGACCTTTTAAACCTGATTATAATTACAATTAGAGACATTTTTAAAGCTCAAAAATTTATCTTCATCTGCAGACTTTCCGTTAAATTCAGTAAAAAGTGTGATGTATCTCCGCAAGTAGCACGTAGGGCTGCACCTTTTCTGAATCTTTATTTACAGGAGGATCATTATGTCCAGCATTCTAAACTATGCTTATAATAAGCTCAAGCATTTGATAGGCTTAAGCGTTAATATACATGAAAAAACCAAAAGGCGCCTATGGTTTTTAACATTAGACAGCAAAACTTCACGTATTGACACAGGTTTTTTTGCCTTTTCTTCACCTAGTAAGTTTATACTTTATGTCTCAACCTCCAGCATCATCTACCATTTCTAAATAAATCTTCACCAAACACACACCACCGTGCACTTCTATAGACATCTCACCACTTAAACTTCGATTAAAGCAAGAATTCTTTCCTGGCAAAGAAAGCTCATCAAGAGATAGTTCCCACTTTAGTCCTTTAGTTGTTATTTGAGCTCTCGGTATGCCAAGCAAAGATATTTTAGTACTTTTCGGCAAAGAAAAATGGGTAATACTTTTTTCCAAGATGTAGCCTACCATAGGAGGTGCAGATGTATAAAAATTACTGCCCGTGCTTAGAAAAATGTTGATATTCTGTAGTATGTGGTCAATTGCTCCTCCAGTAATACCCGTTATTATCGATGGCATTAACTTCATTGTTTTTAAGCGGGCCATTGCTTTAGAAAAGTTGCAGTAATATTGATTAGGCAGGCATATTGTATTCAAAGTAGCGCGTAAACTCGGATTTACGCTATCCAAATCTCCCATTACAAGATCAGGTTGTACACCAATTGATAAAAGCCTATTTGCTCCGCCATCTACAGCAATAATAGGTATATCCCATTTAAAAAAGAGAATGGAGAATGGAGATGAGTCAAGCTTGTTGGAATTAGTCTTAAAAAAATTAGTTGGAGAGGTTCGTATCAGCAATGGTCGGAAAGAGAAAACTAGTTTTTGTATAATTGATTCTCAAAACCTTAAAAACGCAGATACTGCTGAAAAAAGGACTATGATGCAGGTAAAAAGATTTCAGG
>JAIRNX010000070.1 GCA_031257815.1 Lactobacillales bacterium | reverse complement strand
ATCTTGGACTTAATTCAACTCTAAAGCCTAATTTTGTAAAAAAAGTCACCCATAACGGGTAATTTTCATAAATATTTAAAACGCGTGGCAAACCAATCGTTCCATGAGTTGCTTTTTCTGTGGTTAATCTTTTATATGCAAATAAGTGTCGATATTTTTCACTAACTAAGTTGATTTTTTTCTTCTTTTGAGAATTTTGTTGCTTTATCATTCTTGCTGCACCGCGTTCGCAGCGATTGCCAGTAATAAAATTTCGCCCATTTGAAAAGACATGCTTAGTTAATTTGCACTGATTTTCGCATAATTTACAAGCAAGGAAGTCTTTTTTTGATTTAAAGTACTCTAACTCGGAATTAGATAAAAGCGAAGAACAAAGTCCTTTTTTAGCATTTTCTTTAGCGATCAAAGCTGCACCATATGCTCCCATCAAACTGGCGATTTCTGGACGAACTACTTCTTGATCTAAAATCATCTCCAAAATACGTAAAATAGCATCATTGCAAAATGTTCCGCCCTGAACAACAATTTTTTCACCCAACATGGAAGCTCTGCGAACTTTAATTACTTTATATAATGCATTTTTAATGACAGAGTAAGATAGTCCTGCTGAAAGATCACCGATACTAATCCCATCTTTTTGTGCTTGTTTAATTTTTGAGTTCATAAAAACCGTACATCTTGAACCTAAGTCAGCAGGGTGTTTTGCATATAAAGCTTCCTTAGCGAAATCTTCTATGGAATAATTTAACGATTTAGCAAAGCCTTCAATAAACGATCCGCAACCAGAAGAGCAAGCTTCATTTAACTGAATATTAGCTAGTGCGCCCTTACGAATAGTGATTGCTTTCATATCTTGTCCGCCAATATCTAAAATAAAATCCACACCTGGATAAAAATAATTAGCGGCTTTGTAATGTGCCATTGTTTCAACAATCCCTAAATCAACTTTTAATGCCTTTTTAATCAATTCTTCCCCATAACCTGTTACACAAGTATTGGCAAGATAAATATCTACAGGAAGTTTTTGATATAAAGAAAATAAAACTTCTTTAATATTTTCTAATGGTTGACCTTCATTATTCCCATAATAGCTAAATAATATTTCCATATCCTTGCTTAGCAAGATAACCTTACTAGTAGTTGAGCCAGCATCAATACCTAAAAAGGCTGCACCTTGATAATTTTTTAGCAAACGATACACGGGTTTGGCTTTTTTATGACGCTCACGAAAAAGAGCTAGTTCTTCTGCTGATGAAAATAAACATGGCAAACTTTTAATTTGGGTTTCTAACTTATCTTCATTTTCTAAACAACAAATAATTTCTTGCAAAGATTTAGTTTCTTCTGGACGCGCAAAAAGCGCTGCCCCCAATGCAACAAAAAGTTGGGGATTTTCAGAAGGGACGATGTCATCTAAAGATAAGTCTAATGTTTCAATAAAACGTTGCTTTAACTCCGATAAGAAAAATAACGGTCCCCCTAAAAAAGCGACTTTTCCTTCAATTCTACGTCCAGATGCCAAGCCAGCAATTGTTTGGTTAACGACGGCTTGAAAAATACTAGCAGCAATATCTTCTTTAGCTGCTCCTTCGTTAATTAACGGCTGCACATCTGTTTTGGCAAAGACACCACAACGAGAAGCTATTGGGTAAATTGTTTGATAATCCTTGGCTAATTCATTTAAGCCTTTTGCATCCGTTTTCAAAAGAGTGGCCATTTGATCGATAAAAGCTCCGGTACCGCCAGCGCAACTTCCATTCATTCTTTGCTCAAGGGTTTCTTTGAAAAAGATAATCTTTGCATCTTCGCCACCAAGTTCAATTACAATGTCAGTTTGCGGAATGATCTCCTCTACTGCCTTTGTACAAGCAATCACTTCCTGCACAAAAGAAATTTCTAATTTTTTTGCTAAATCTATACCACCTGAGCCAGTAATCATCAATGATATCAAACAATCTTCACCTAGAACTTTTTGTGCTTTTTGCAAAATTTTTTTCGTTGCTTGCAAAATATCTACAAAATGACGTTCATACTCTGCAAACACGCATTTTTGGTTTTCTGCAAAAATAACTAACTTAACTGTGGTCGATCCAACATCAACCCCTGCTCTATAAGTCATAAGCTTTGCGCACCTCTTTAATTGTTATATGAGCTTGGTTTATTATATGGCATTATAATTTATTTAGAGCATGTTAACGATTTATCTATTTTGAAACATATTAAATTAAGATGAAATTTGTCCTATTTTTTCTCAAATAAAAAAGAGTACAACCTTAATAAACGGGCGGCACTCTTAACTTTCTTAATTTTACTCAGCTTCTTCACTGATAATTTCATCAGTAGCATTTTCTTCTGCAGCGATTTGATCTTCGCCTTGATTTCCTTCAATAAACGCATCTGCCATTTTAGCAGTGATCAGTTTTATTGCACGAATTGCATCATCATTTGATGGGATAACCACATCAATTTCATCTGGATCAGCATTTGTATCAACCATCGCCACAATTGGAATATTTAACTTACGCGCTTCTTGCACGGCAATTCGTTCTTTACGAGGATCAACAATATAGATCACATCAGGGATATGTGGCATATCTTCAATACCGCCTAGGAATTTTTCCAAACGATCTTGTTGTTTTCTTAAAAGCACAACTTCTTTTTTAGGAAGTACATCAAATATTCCATCTTCTTCCATTTTTTTAATCTGTTTTAAACGTCCGATACGTTTTTGGATTGTATCCCAGTTAGTTAATGTACCACCTAACCAACGATGATTTACATAATACTGACCTGAACGAATCGCCTCATCTTTAATTGCTTCTTGTGCTTGTTTCTTTGTTCCAACGAATAAAACAATTCCGCCCTCATCAGCAATACTTTTCATATAATCGTATGCGAAGTCAACTAATCTAACAGTTTTTTGTAAATCAATAATGTAAATCCCATTACGCTCTGTAAAAATATACCTTTTCATTTTTGGATTCCAACGACGTGTTTGATGCCCAAAATGAACTCCTGCTTCTAAAAGTTGTTTCATTGAAATTACTGCCATTTTTATTTTCCACCTTTTTTCTTTTTATCCTCTCCAAAACTTCCACAATTTATGACTTTAAGCAACCTCGCTTAAAGCAGGCTCAATTGCTAATTTTGGATGTGTAATCGTTGCTAAGAACCTGTTAACTTGTCTCGGAGCGATGAATAATTTTGACTATTTTTTCACACTTTTTCGTTAAAAAGCCTCGATTTAGCACCACTAAACCTGCATTTTTTGCCTCAAATTGTGAAAAAATAGCTCAAAAATTCATTTCACTAGAGATCGTTAACAGACTCTTAGCAACATTGAGCATTATAACCTTTAAAGTTAAATGCCGTCAAATTTACGATGCTTTATTTGTACTACCAAAGACATCAATTCGCTCTTCCACTGCGCCTTGAATTGCAGCAACCCCAGGTTTTAAGAATTTACGAGGATCATAGTTTTTTCCTTCTAAATCTTTATTCGACAACACGAAATCACGAGTTGCTTGATGAAATACTAATTGTGCTTCTGTATTTACATTAATTTTAGAAACACCGTATTGAATAGCCTCTTTCACTTGATCATCTGGAATTCCTGAACCTCCATGAAGCACAATCGGAAATTTACGACCTGCTACTGCATCTACCGCTTCACCTAATTTTTTCAAATGATCTAAATGTAAGCCTTTCCAGTTTTCAGGATATGGTCCATGGATATTTCCGATTCCTGCTGCTAAAAAATCAATTCCTGTTTCCACCATCTTAATCGCATCATCAATTGGTGCTAATTCCCCTTCACCAACGATTCCATCTTCTTCTCCGCCAATCGAACCCACTTCGGCTTCAACAGATATTCCTTTTGCATGTGCTAACGCAACAATTTCTTTAGTTTTCTCTAAATTCTCTTCCACAGGTAAATGAGAGCCATCAAACATTAATGAAGTATATCCAACTTCAATAACTTCTTTAGCAGCTTCATAATCACCATGATCTAAGTGGATTGCTACTGGAACAGTGATATTCATATAATCGTGCAGATCATGAATTAAATTAAAAACAGTCTTATAACCACCCATATATTTTCCAGCGCCCATAGAAGTTTGGATTAAAACAGGAGCTTTTTTCGCTTCAGCTGCACGTAAAATTGCTTGTGTCCATTCCAAATTATTTGTATTAAATCCCCCAACCGCATAACCATTTTCCCTAGCAGCTTGAATAAATTTTTCAGCAGATACAATCGCCATTTAACTTTCCTCCTAGTTTTAAATTTACCGAAAATCAAATTAAACAAAAGCATTTTACCATTACGCTATGTATTTTACTAGTTTTGACAATTTTTTAATGCAAGTTTGTACAAAAGTCAATGAAGTAAGACCCAATTTAAATAATCCAGTAAACTGTTTTTTCATTTCACATTTATAGCAATTTGCGAAAAGTTAGGCATGAATAATTTTTTTATTTAAATGGTCATATCAAGTGTAGCTGTACAGTATAGTCTTTCAGAAGAAGTGATTCAAAAACGATTTGGCATGGATTACAAAACAAATGATTGGATTTTTGGTGTAAACTAGTTTATGGTACTTTTTATACAGATTTAAAAGTTAAAAACATGTTTATGATCTTTAAAATAGAATGAGAAGAGAATTGTAATGTCAATTTTTATGGATTCTGCCAAAATTATCGTAAAAGCTGGTAAAGGGGGCGACGGAATGGTGGCATTTCGTCGGGCAAAATATGTTCCTGATGGTGGAGATGGTGGACGTGGCGGAAGTGTGATTTTAATCGTAGATGAAGGCTTAAGGACACTGCTTGATTTTCGCTACAATCGTCAATTTAAAGCTGCTGCTGGCGAGAGCGGAAAAAGCAAAGGAATGCATGGCCACGCAGCCAAAGATAGTTACATCAAAGTTCCGCCCGGAACTATTGTGCGTGATCTAGATACCGACAAAATATTAGGTGATCTAACAGAAAATGGACAAACTTTAATTGTCGCTAAAGGCGGTTGTGGTGGACGTGGGAATATTCGTTTTGCTACAGCAAAAAATCCCGCGCCAAAGTTAGCCGAAAATGGAGAACCGGGGGAAGAAAAAACGATTGAACTAGAACTAAAAATTCTTGCAGATGTTGGCTTAATCGGCCTTCCTTCTGTTGGCAAATCGACTTTGCTTTCCGTCATTTCAGCAGCTCGCCCCAAAATTGGTGCTTATCATTTTACAACTATCACGCCAAATCTGGGTATGGTGCATGTAAATGAGAACCAGTCTTTTGTTGTTGCTGATCTGCCCGGATTAATCGAAGGAGCATCAACTGGAGCAGGACTTGGCATTCAGTTTTTACGCCACATTGAACGCACGCGCGTCCTTTTACATATCGTTGATATGAGTGGTGTTGAAGGACGTAGCTCTTATGAAGACTACTTAACCATTATGTCTGAGTTAAAACAATATGACTTGCGCTTATTAGAGCGCCCGCAAATTATTGTGGCAGGTAAAATGGACATGCCAAATGCTGAAGAAAATTTAACAGATTTTAAAGCCAAATTGTTAACAAATGAACTAGCAAAAAAAACTCCGGTCTTTCCAATTTCAAGTCTAACCAAACAAGGTTTAACAAGTTTGCTAAATAAAACTGCTGCGCTCTTAGAAGTAACACCAACATTTCCGCTTTGTAAGAAAGAAAGTGAAGACGATACTGTTTATTACGGATTTCAAACTGGGAAAAAACATTTTGAGATTAGACGCTTACCCGATGCCTCTTGGGAATTAAATGGAGCAGAAATTGAAAAATTATTTGCTATGACCAACTTCAATCACGATGAAACAATCAAACGTTTTGCTAGACAACTGCGAGGTATGGGCGTTGAAGCAGAACTACGCGCACGTGGCGCTCAAAATGGTGATATCGTTCATATTGGAAGCTTTGAATTTGAATTTGTGGATTAAAAAACCAATTTACAAATCTCTTAGAACCTGTTAACTTGTCTATTCTTATAAAAAGATGAGACAAGTTAACAGGTTCTAAGAATTGGCAGTTAGGTAAATTTTTCTAATTTTAGAGGGAGATAAAATCATATGTCAGAAGCATCTTCAAAGATTATTGCAATTAATGCTGGAAGTTCTAGTTTAAAGTGGCAACTTTATAATATGCCAAAAGAGATGGTACTTGCTAAAGGAATGGTAGAGCGAATTGGTCTGCCAAATTCTATTTTTACAGTCAAACATGGCAAGGGGGAAAAGTTCGAAAAAATTTTGGATATTCCAAATCATGAGTTGGCGGTCCTGATGCTTTTAGATGAGTTGATTTCACTAAAGATTATCTCTTCATATGAGGAGATTCAAGGAGTTGGTCACCGGGTTGTCGCTGGTGGTGAATTATTTAAAAAATCCGTGGTTATTGATGAGGAAGTGTTAAAAGAAATTGAAAGCTTAGCAGAGTTAGCTCCACTTCATAATCCTGCCAATGCTCAGGGAATTAAAGCTTTTCAAAAGATTTTACCCAAAATTACAACAGTGGCGGTTTTTGATACGGCTTTTCATACAACGATGCCGGCAGAAAATTATTTATATCCTTTGCCTAAAGAATATTATGAAGAGTATGGGGCAAGAAAGTATGGGGCACATGGAACAAGTCATTTTTATGTTACGCAAAAAGCGGCAGAAATGCTGGATGAGCCGGTTGAAAAGCTAAAGTTAATTACTTGCCATATTGGGAATGGTGCTTCGATCACAGCCGTAAAATATGGACAGTCGATCGACACTTCAATGGGCTTTACACCGATTGCAGGAGTGATGATGGGCACGCGAACAGGAGATATTGATCCATCGTTGGTTCCTTATCTAATGGAAAAGACGGGAATTGAATCCGTTCAAGAAATAATTAATGTTTTTAATAAAAAGTCAGGTTTACTTGGCGTGTCAGAGATTTCAAGCGATATGCGTGATATTATTGCTGCGTGTAAGGAAGGCAATGAAAAGGCGATTTTGGCCTTTAATATGTATGCAAATCGTATTAAGAAATATATCGGACAATATTTTGCGCTTTTAAATGGAGCAGATGCAGTTGTTTTTACAGCTGGCATTGGCGAAAATTCTGATATTGTGCGTGCAAAAATCTTAGAAGAAATGGATTGGTTTGGCTTAGAAGTTGATGAGTCTAAGAATTTTCCAGGTGCAAAAGGAATTATTTCTACTCCATCTTCTAAGGTGAAAATTTTGGTTATTCCAACAGATGAAGAATTGATGATTGCTAGAGATGTTGAGAAGCTAAGAACCTGTTAACTTGTCTTGAAACGATGAATGACGCCATTACACATCTTAGAACCTGTTAATGATCTCCATAATTGCGCAATTTTGATTAATTTTTGACACTTTTTTGTCAAAAATCCTCGAAATAGCACCACTATTTCTGCGTTTTTTTCCGCAAATTGTCTAAAAATTAACCAAAAATTTCATCAATAGCGAGATCGTTAACAG
>JAIRNX010000060.1 GCA_031257815.1 Lactobacillales bacterium | reverse complement strand
AACCCAGTGTTTGATTTTGCGCAGGGATATAACCAATTGCTATATCACCAAAAAAAGGCAATAGATGATGCTCGCAAACAGAATAAAAAGGAATTTTAGAAACGACGATTAACTCTCCATTCGTTTTTGTCTGAAAAGTTTTAAAATCGGCAAATTTTGGTTTTTTTAACCCCATAAATATTTCATCAAACACCTTGGCAACTCGTTGCGGCGTTTATTTTAAACCATCACGTGCAGGTTCTTCTCCGACCTCTTTTAACAATTGAAAAATCAGTTTTTCTATTTTTTCTTTCTTCATCTTACCAACTTTTTTCTGCTAACCAAACATTCTCACTGTCTCCTGTTAAGTTAATCCATTCGGCAATTTTTTTGCCAAATAACTTTTGCGAATAAACGTCACTTAATGGAATTAAGACAAAGGCGCGTTTTAGCAACTCTTTATGCGGAATTTGCAAATTTTCTTTTTGCACTACTTCCTCGCCCAATAATAAAATATCCAAATCAATAATACGAGCTCCCCAACGAAGAGTACGTACGCGTCCCATTTTTTTTTCAATTGTCTGTAAAGTTTTTAATAACTTACAGGCGGTTAAATTCGTTTCTACTGAAACAACTGCATTTAAAAAATTATCCTGCTGAACGCCACCATATGGCTTAGTCTCATAAATTTTTGAACGATTTTGAATCAGCATTTCTTTAGAAAGATATTCTAAACTTTTGCGTAAATTTTCAATTGGTACGCCTAAATTGCTGCCAAGCGCAATATATGCAAGTGTCATTTATATTCTTTCTCCATTTCAATTTCAATATCATCAAAAACCCCAGTCATGGGCATATACTGCTTATGCACGCAAACTAATGCACTATATAACTGCAAACCCCAACGCTGACCGATCGCATCCAAAATAGCATAAGCTAGGGCTTCCATTAATTGGAAACTTTTGCTCTTCACTAACTCAGTAATCATTTGAAAAACTTCAGCGTAATTGATTGTCTGTGTTAAATCGTCACTCTTGCCACTTATCGACAAATCTAAACGTAACTCCAAATCAATTGCAATCGGTTGCCCCAGCTTTTGCTCTTCAGGCAACACGCCGTTATATGTCCAGAATTTCATATTATTAATTCGAATTTTATCCATTAAAACTCCTAGAGATAGATTTTTAGTAATGATACCATACATTATCAAGCCATTTCATCGTTATTTTACCTTCCGAGAAAACCCATAGCTCTTTGGAAACAACCCAACCATAAATTTCTCCTGCTGATTGTATAGAAAAAACAAATAACTCAGTTAGGGGATTATATAATTTAAATAATCCAACAGACTTTATATCATTATCTTTTAATTTTTCTTTTTGCTTATCATTTAATAAATATTTACTTTCCTCTTCATAAATCATTTCATCAAACTTTGGCGAAATCACCTCTGTGTTTAAAGGTTCTTTAAATAAATAATCTTCTACATCTTTAAAATAAATTTCAACATTTTTTAAGATAGTGTCACTAAATATTTCACTTTTAAAACTTACGGCATTTATCGAAATTATATTGTTTAAAAAATCGATTGTTTGCCCTTTCATTTTCGTGATACCAATTAATTCGTTATTGTCGCTTTTTAATTCTTTATCCCATCTTTGGATACTACCCTTAATATGTTCACAAATTTTAGGAAAAATATTTTTTTTTTGCGAAAGAACAATTTTCCTCCATATTCCTAAACTATCTTCCAAATAAAAGTTTTCAAAATACGGTTCTAACTCCCAAAATATTTCAAAAACTCCTGTTAAATGCTGGCTATCATCGCCATAATAAATAAATTCTATACTTTGTTGCTTGCGTAACATTGAAAAAATAATTTCTTCACAGTGCGGGATGAAGATTCTTAGTTCATTAACATTTTCATCCGCTTTAAAGTTATGTTTTTTCAATACTCTATTAAGCTCACTCTTCCATACGGATGGCTTATCTTTTAATAATCCTTTGACTAAAAGCTCACATTTCATAAATTTATAATCCTCCATTCTTCAACATTGAAGGTAAAAAGTTATTTAGAACCTGTCGACCATCTTTTAGCGGCAAAAGGAGCTTTATGCCTATCCATCATTTCCATAAACTCGTCAAAAAGATAAGACGCATCATGTGGACCTGGCGCTGCATCCGGATGAAATTGCACAGAGAATGCTGGAAATTCCGGGTGACGCACGCCTTCAATTGAACCATCATTTACCTCGATGTGTGTTACTAAAAGCTGTGTTTTAGCGATTGATTCAGGATCTACCGCAAAACCATGATTTTGTGAGGTGAAATCTAGTTTCCCTGTAGCAAGATTTTGCACTGCATGATTAAAGCCACGATGACCAAATTTCATTTTATATGTGTTAGCACCATTAGCTAAAGCAAATAATTGATGACCCAGACAAATGCCAAAAATGGGCAATGCTTCTTGAATAGTCTGAATCATCTCAAGAACTTCAGGGACATCCTTAGGGTTTCCTGGTCCGTTGGTTAACATCACGCCATCAGGGTTTAAATCCAAAATCGTCTGTGTTGGCGTATTATAAGGCAAAATCGTTAAATTGCATTTTCGTTTTGATAATTCTCGCAAAATCGAATGCTTTAAACCAAAGTCAATCACTACAACATTTCGTCCGACTCCAGGAGAGGGATAAGGTTTTGTGGTTGATACTTGAGCTACTTGATTAGTTGGAAGAACTGTGGCTTTTAGCTGATCATATTGATGCTCAAAAGTATCTCCTTTATCAGTAATCGTTGCTTTTAAAACGCCAGACTTGCGAATAATGTGCGTTAAAGCTCTTGTATCAATACCAGCAATACCAGCAATACCTTTGCGCTTTAAAAATTCGTCTAACGACATTTGTTCTCGCCAATTACTTGGTCGCCTTGCCACTTCATGAACAATCACGCCTTTTGTTGTTGGTGCAATGGATTCGTAATCGTCTCGATTAATTCCATAATTTCCAATTAAAGGATAAGTAAAAGTGAGTAGCTGACCATTATAGCTTTGATCGGTAATTGACTCTTGATAACCTGTCATTCCCGTATTAAAAACTAGCTCGCCTGTAACGATCGTATCCGCACCAAAAGCTTTTCCTTCAAACACCACTCCATCTTCTAATATCAATAAACGCGTGCTCAAGTTTATTCCTCCTGCAGTTTAAAAAAATGTAAATATACCAAGACTCCATTTTTTCAACTGAATCACACCAAATGAAAGGATATGAGTTAATGGTAGAGTGATAATTAATAAAATTGCTCCCTTTGTTAAAGAAACGCCCTCCATAATTTGAGGAACAAAAAATTTTACTAATTCTAATGGAATCAAATGAAAAAAGAAATAGTATTTGGTATACTCTTTTATTTTTTGTAAATTAAAAAAGATCGGTATTTTTTGAGGTTCTCGCTGAATCAACCAAAGAAATAAAAATAATGAAAATAATGGTAAAGACAACAAAAAATTGGTATCTAATCCCTGATTAAGATAAAGAACATACCCTTCAAAAAACATCAAAACGGTGCAAAAAAATAATTTCTCTTTGATTCGATTGATGAGAAAAGAATGTTTTTGAAAATCGCAAATCAAAAAACCAAGCAAAATAAACAAAGGCGTATAAAAGATACCATTTCTTGGTGTGAAAAAATATTTTTTATATACATAAAATAATTGATCAATTTTCATATTATCCAAATAAGAAGAATATGTCTCAATTAAACCAAAACTATATAATAAAGCAAAAAATATGATTGATACCTTTATCCCTAATCTTTTTATTCCAAAGGAAACTAATACCATTCCTAAAAAAAGCGCTGGAAAATACCAAAGATGATAGTATGTTCCCAAATATCCTATTCCTACCAATAACGCCACTGGATAAAAAATCAAAGCAAGATTGATTTTTTGATGAATATACATTAAACCAAATGGAAGATAAATAGCACTTAGAAAAAAATAATTCTTAATTTGCCTTTTCCACCAAATTTTTTTATAACTTTCATTTCGAATAACTTTCTTCCTAACAAAATAACCTGTTGAAACCAAAAATAACGGAACCGCTGTTTTACATATAAGTGATCTAAAGAAAAAATCGATAGGGGGAGAAAAAATTCGCCCACAATGAATCATAATTATTAAAATCGAAGCTATATACTGAGTAAGCGTTAGAAAAAAATATTTATTATAGCAATTTCTTTTACTAAAGCTTATCATTTTTAATAAATCCTTATCCTCAAGTTCCTTAACTTTAATTTTTGTATAAAACTAACTAAAAAAATGGCTCATTTTTTCACTCTTCCTTTTTATTAAGGAGATTTGTTAACTATAAATCAAAGTGCTATAAATGGCAGAAAGCGTTTTTTAACAACCATATGCTACTATTCTCTCAATTTTTTGCCAATAACACAAGATAGCAAAAACTTGCGTATGTCATTGTGTCATTGATCATCAAAAATGTCTCGATCTTTGCTCAGTGAAAATGTCCTAATTTTTGAAAAAATATAAATGTCCCAAACACATGCATCATACTACCTTTCTACTTTTCAGTACAA
>JAIRNX010000036.1 GCA_031257815.1 Lactobacillales bacterium | reverse complement strand
AAAAATCAGTAAATAAAATCAAATTATTCATTGCTAACTGTGTTTTTTCATTTTCCATTGATGGAATGAAGATATCTTTTGTTTTTTCATACTCGATCCGTTTTAAATTTAAGCCAGCTGTGGCGTATGACGCTTTGCGATAAGGGAGATGCTCGCTCATGTTATTTACACGATTAATTGCTCGACGTGATAGAAGGCGAAACCGCTCTGTTCCCAATTTATATTGCATATTGGCATATTTATTAAAAACACGATAAAACTGCTTAGATAACCATTTCTCACTATTTTTTTCCGCAGCGACAACAATATCTTGATTTTTCAATGCTTCAAAATACATATCCATAATTAGCTCAGGATGATAATTGACAGCGATCATATCAAACTCATAAACAAAGTCTCCGATTGCTAAATCATCTCCTGCTCGCATTGCTTTTTCAAGACCTTGAAAATAACTCATCGTAACCACGGAAAGCGAGCCTTCTTCTTTTTCCAAAATCTTTTTTAATCGCTCTATTGTTTGATCACTAGAAGCGTCATTTACAAAAATTATTTCATAATTAAGAAAATGTTTTTTCAATAGGTCATTTGTAGTTTGATAAAATTTTTGAATTTCATTTTCATTATTATGTACATAAGCCACCAGAGAAATAAAATTTTGTTCCTTCTGTGCATTCACTGCATATCAACATCCTATCTACCTATTAATTAAATAAATTAACATGTTTCAAAATACAAACGAATTATACCTAACCGGCGTTTTTGCGTAAAGATCATGAATTTTCATAAAATATCTTACTTTGATCAAATAATAAAGTAGGATATTTTGCTGAGCAGTGCAGTGACAAAGTGCTTTCTTTAATGGAATTTTTGATAATTTTTGATTGAATATTTTAAGAAAATTTAGTATGATAAAAAAGTATTTTTGTATGTAAAACCATCATTTAGTTTGACGAATGCCAACGTCTTACTCAGTGGTAGGAATATTTAAAAGAGGTGAAGCAAATGGCATTAACAAAAGAAGAAAAAAATGAAATTATCAAAAAATATGCTCGTAAAGAAGGGGAT
This sequence comes from Lactobacillales bacterium, assembly GCA_031257815.1. Classification (GTDB taxonomy): domain Bacteria; phylum Bacillota; class Bacilli; order Lactobacillales; family Streptococcaceae; genus JAIRLR01. Next base: position 1,438 of record JAIRNX010000036.1, on the reverse strand, counting down.
ACAGGTTCTCCAGAAGTACAAATTGCTGTTTTAACAGCAGATATTAATTACTTAAATGAGCATATTAAAATTCATAAAAAAGATCATCATACATATCGTGGTTTGATGAAAAAAATCGGTCATCGTCGTAATTTGCTTGCATATTTGCGTAAAAAAGATGTTAAACGTTATCAAGAATTAATTTCATTATTAGGATTACGTCGTTAGTTAACAAATCTCCTTAAGTCTTTGACTTAAGGAGATTTTAAATAAAAATGGAGATATAAGTTAAGTGAAAGTTGTGAAATTTGGTGGAAGTTCTTTAGCTTCTGCTATGCAGATAAAAAAAGTTATAGATATTATAAAAAAAAATAAAGATCGTAAATTTGTAGTTGTTTCTGCTCCGGGGAAGCAAGATGCGGCAGATGTAAAAATCACAGATTTATTAATTGCTTATTATAAGAGTTACGTTGAAGGTAATGATACCAAAGATGTTCAGCAAGAAATTATTGCGCGTTTTGCTGCGATCGCTAAAGCTTTTTCTTTGTCTTTAACATTTATTGAACAATTGAAAGAGCGGATCTTTCAGCTTGCTTTATTGCCAATTGAAGGCAATCAGTACCTATATGACACTTTTTTGGCACAAGGAGAAGATTTGCAGGCGCGTTTGCTCTCAGAGATTTTGATTCAAGAAGGTTTGGAAGCTAGGTATGTTAATCCAAAAGATGCTGGAATTATTGTTAGTAATGAACCTAGAGGGGCACGAATTTTACCAGAAAGTTATCAAATTTTAGCACAGCTCAATAATATTAATGGAATTGTCGTGATTCCTGGTTTTTTTGGTTACACCAAAAAAGGGGATATTTGTATTTTTTCGCGCGGCGGCTCAGATGTAACAGGAGCGATTGTTGCTGTGGGAGTTGAAGCTAGTTTATATGAAAATTTCACCGATGTAGATGGTATTTTTTCAGCGCATCCAGGAATTGTTCATAAACCGCAGCCGATAAAAGAGTTGACGTATCGAGAAATGCGCGAGCTAGCTTATGCAGGCTTTGCCGTTTTTCATGATGAAGCTTTAATGCCAGTGTTTAAAGCAGAAATCCCTATTGTCATTAAAAACACTAATAATCCTACGCATCCAGGCACAACAATTAGTAATACGCGTAAGCCTACTGATCAGTCAGTGGTAGGAATTGCCAGCGATAGCGGATTTGTGAGTATCAATATTACAAAATTTTTTATGAATCGCGAAATTGGTTTTGTTCGTAAAATTTTATCTGTATTGGAAAAATTTGGCATTGGCTTTGAACGCATGCCATCAGGAATTGACGATCTATCGGTCATTGTTCGTGAAAGATTTTTAACACCTGAAATTGAAAAGATGATTTTGCAGGAAATTGCTGAAGCGGTATTACCAGATGAAATTTATATTGAACGTGATTTATCAATTATCATGATT
>JAIRNX010000034.1 GCA_031257815.1 Lactobacillales bacterium | reverse complement strand
TCCAACTTTTCGCTCAAATTCATATGCTGAAGCTTTAAAGATTAACGTACAATCATATAGGCAAAAACCATTTTTAAGCATAGTGATCAAAAGAGAGATCAACTTTCTTTGATCCGCCATATTGAGCTTATTAGTTTTCATCTTCCAATAATTCATCAAAAAGATCATTATCGATTGCTCCTTGTTCTAATATTCTTTGTAATTTTGCATTCCACTCACCTTTCCATTTATCTTGTTTAGTGACAATATCTAGCAAAACACAGGCCTCTTCATTGATATCTATAACTAATCGTTGAAAATAAATAGCGCTTAAACATTCAAATAAATCAACCTCACTTATCCCTAAGTCAAATAAACGTTTAAAAATCCCTTGAACACTGCCAGCGTGAATAGTCGAAAAAATTGTATGACCAGTTAAAGCAGCGCGAATCACAGCTTGGGCTGTTTTTTCATCACGAATTTCACCAACAATCATGATATCTGGACGATGGCGTAAACAAAGCTTGATCAGCGCATCATAATCCATCTCGATCATTTCATTAATTTGAAACTGTAAGATATTTTCATCTATCAATTCCACAGGATCCTCAATTGCGATAATTTGTTGTCTTTTTTTACGAGCGTGACATAATTCATACATTAAAGTCGTTTTCCCTGAACCAACCGGACCGCAAAATAAATGCAGCCCTCTTTTATGCGAAATGACATGAGCTTTTTTAACTTCTTTTTGACTAAAAAAATTCAAACTATCCAAGCCACTTTTATGTAAGTAACGAACTACTAAACTTTCCCGATGACAATAATCTCCAGCTGTTGATAAGCGTAATCTTCGCTTTTCTGTAAGAATTTCAACGCTCATAGCTCCTAGTTGTGCTCGCCTTTTTTCACTAACATTCATTCCACCATTGAACTTAAAATGAATAATTAAACGCTCGCCAATTTCTTTTGTTATTTCTTGTTTATGAAAAAAACAGTTTCCTCGGCGAAAATCAATTTTATACCCATCAACATACGGCAAAATGTAAATATCATGAATTTTTTCATAAACACCTTTTTCTAAAATCTCCACCGCTAGCTCTTTAATATCAGTCAAGTTCGTCCAACTACCTTTCTGTAAAATAAAGAACGTAAAAAAATAGAAAAAGTACAAAATTTTTTTCAACCTCCTCTTCAACAAAATCTTATAATCCATTCATAGAGAGACAAGTTAACAGGTTCTAAGAGAGTTGGGAAGATATTTCCTTGAGTATGAAAAGTCATATTAATGACAATTTCCAGTTTTTTTAAAAGCACGTATTTTCAATTTATAAGAGGTATAGTTTCGTCAAATTGCTGATTTGAGCGCATTAGTGAAGCTTTGAATTTTGTAGCGACGACAATCAAAGCGGCCTTGACGGTAGAGTTTGACGCTGTAGAAGTGAGTGTCGAGGATGTGGTAAGATAACGTTGTGTTTGTGTTATATTAGTCATGTGTTGGAGGCTTTTGTTCTGTGGTTTTTTATTTACAGTTTACAGGAGGTCTTTTTTATTTTTTTATATGAATCATATCAAATGTAACGATACATCAGTTTAAACTAAAGGGAAGTGATTTTTTGACTGAACAGAAAAAAAAACATTCTCCACTAGGATCTGCAAAACCAGGTGAATCATTTAAAGATCAAATTTTACGAGCTTTGCGTGAAGGTGATAAGAGCGCTAAGCCAATCGATAAATCGATACGTTCAAGTTCTTCACCAGAAAATAAGCCAAAGCAACCATTTTCTAATCAAGAAGAAATATTGAGAAAGAAGCAAAAAGTGACTGCAGAGGAACAAAAAACATCCCCCAAAAGCTCTATTGATTCCCAAAAATCACCTAAAAAAGTTCAAAAGCGTAGAAAAGAACGTGAACAAAAAAGAACGGAGAATGCTTTGCAAAAAGAAGATCGCGTAGTTAAGAAAATTGTTTATAGAATAGTTATCATTATTATTTTATTCTCATCTACTGTAGGAGTTGGTGGTTTTTTATATATTAAATCAGCTTTGCAGCCTTTAGATAAAATGTCCAAAACTTTTGTCAATGTTTATATTCCAGTAGGTTCTTCTAATAAACAAATAGCAAATATTCTGAAAAAAGAAAAAATTATCAAAGATGCCAATGTGTTTAATTATTTTGCAAAATTTCATAATTATGCTAATTTTCAAAGTGGATATTATAACTTTAAAGCTAGTTATACTTTGGAACAAATTGCTGATATGTTGAAAAAAGGTGGAACAGAGCAACCTGAAAAGCCTATTTTAGGTAAAATAGTGGTTAAAGAAGGACAAAACATTGATGAAATTGCAAAACAAATAGAAATTAATGTAGATACTAAAGAAGGTAAAAAGACGCCATTTAAAGCAGAAGAGTTCATTAATTTAGTAAATGATGAAACTTTTTTTGAGGAAATGGTGCAAAAGTATAAAAACTTATGGATGGGAGACCTTAAATCTTAAGGATTTTTTTGATCACATGGTATGACCAGTCGCCATCGATATCCCGCTCAATTATTGTTCGGTATGTATTCACTTTCGTTATATACATCCTCGTCCTGTGCTATATGGTGCTAATTGTTGGTATGCATAGGGGTTGCACAGAGATCCGGCTTGTCATGTGTAAGAGGAAGGGGATCTCTGAGGATCGAAATTATGCCTGATATCTGCCTATATATTCATATCCTGATCTCGTGGGAGTATTTAAATAGTCGGTTCGCGATTTTGCTAACGCATGTTGCGGGGTGTCCATGGATTGGCTTCTGATCGAAATGTTGTGAACCTGCCGGACTGAATCGATCATCTTTGGGTTTTAGGGTTATTGATGTTGTCGCTGCGAGCGAATGACTTCAGAGCTATACCTGAAGCCGCTGTAATAAGAGTGATGTTTAGATAGTATATTTCCAATGTATGTAATGTCCTTGATTATGTGCGGTGTCTTTTATGGGTATGTTTTGCTCTGATTGCTTCTCCTCCTTCTCCATGAAAATTGTTGGAGGATAGTATGTTGGGTATGCAATCTCGATACGGGAACCACTCAACTTCATATTCAATGTGAATCGCTGCTGATTTGGTGCCTGCGGTTCGGTATGATATAGCAGGATGATGTTAGCAGCAAGTCTGGGGCTACTTCCCTCTTTACTTATTAACCAATGTTGATAACCTCCTAGAAATAGGAGGTTATCAACATTGGTTAAGCCAAATTTTCTCTGTTAGTGTTTGTCATCAATCTTGTGCTGGTTGTTGAGGTCTGTGATGTGCCTCTCTTTCTCTTACATTTATCCTTGATCTTCACCCGGGGCTCATTTGATTCTGTTTATCTTGCGTAGATGAACCGAGGGTTTGAATGAACACCAGGGGGTCGGTGGGTCGTTGTTTGCCTCCTTCGATTCTTCGCCTATATTTGGTATGTATGTGTGTATATATGATTTTGCAGTGGCTTTAATCCGCCACATGTAGAAGTCGCTGGCTTTTCTCCTTAGCGTTTCGATTCCCAATTCTTCATGTTCAATGGCGTATTCTATCTGGCGTTTCTCCCACTTGCTTCTTGGTCTATATG
>JAIRNX010000002.1 GCA_031257815.1 Lactobacillales bacterium | reverse complement strand
CTTATCCATGCATTGTCATGTGTTTTATGTGATCTGCATGTGATATTCTAACCTGGTAAAGCTGAATGTGACGAAGACAATCTGCCTTTGAATTATTACCAACATTATGCAAAGAACAGTGCCAATGAAAATCACCACCAATAATCGTCCTACTTAATGATTCTTCAACTTTTTTCATAATTCAGTCCTCCATTTATAAGCTTTTATATTCCTTGCTTATTTTGATTTTCGAAAAATTAAAATAAACAAAAATGAACAGAAATAAAAATACAACAAAAGGTAAATCAAAATTTCCCAAAAAATATGAACCTTTATATAGATTTTGAAATATCCACGTTGGAAAAATAAGAGAAAATTGGTAATAAAGAAAATCCCCTATTATCAAGCCAATGGTTGAAGATAATATGATAAATACAAAATGTTCTCTAAAAAGCTCATAAGTAATTCTCTTTGGAGAAATCCCTAAAGATTTTTTAACATTAATTGTATCTTTTTGCAATAATTTGTATCTATTCAAATGAAATGTTAAATAAAAAATGCTAATAATTATCCCGCAAAAAAGCAAAAGCGTTATAGTGAACAATACGCTCTTATAAAAATAAGCTAAGCGCATACCAGCTTGAAAATGCAAAAAATCTCGTTCATGAGTTAACTCTTCATCTAATCTTTTCGCTAAATTTAAAAAAGTGCATTGCAATTTATATAATTCAGAAAAGAAAAAAGATAAAAGGAAACAAAATAGAATAATTGGCAAAAAAAACGCTCTATCCCATCTAACTTTGCGCCATGAAATCCGTGTTTCATATAAAAATTTGCTAACAAACCTTTGAATCATCTTTATAAACAATCCTTTCATATAAAATATTAGAACCTGTTAACGCTCTCTAGTGAAATGAATTGCGTTATAATAAGGAACAGGAACTTCAAAATAGCCCCACAGCCACGCAGAGGTGTCTAAGTAACTGATTTCAATTTGTTTTAAATTTTCGATATACTCAATCAAGGTTAAATAAATTTCTATGGAGGAAAATAATGAGTAGTCATTATGCCATTATTTTAGCAGCTGGCAAAGGCACACGAATGAAATCAAAACTTTATAAAGTTTTACATAAAGTAGCAGGCAAAGCAATGATAGAACATGTTTTAACACAGGTTGCCCAAACCATGCCAAGCGAAATTATAACCGTTGTAGGTCATGGTTCAAAGGCTGTAAAAGCGCAGCTAGGTGAACGTTCAAGTTACGTTTTGCAAGAGGAGCAGCTGGGAACTGGCCATGCAGTGCTGCAAACTCGTACATTATTAGATGGTAAAAACGGAGAAACGTTAGTTATTTCGGGTGATACCCCACTTTTAACTGCACAAACATTAAAAGATTTGTTTGAACATCATGCTAGAAACCATGCAAGTGCTACTGTGTTAACAGCTCAAGCAGATGACCCAGCTGGTTATGGGCGAATTATTCGTAATCACTTAGACGCAGTAGAGCGGATTGTTGAACAAAAAGACGCAACAGCAGAAGAAGTAAAAATCCAAGAAATTAATACAGGAGTTTATGTCTTTGATAATAAATTGTTATTTTCTGCATTATCAAAACTAAACACCAATAATGCGCAAGGAGAATATTATTTAACGGATATTATTGAAATTTTAAAAAACTCCGGACATACTGTTGCTGCTTTTCAAATGTCTTCGTTTGAAGAATCACTTGGCGTGAACGATCGCATCACTTTGGCAAAAGCTAACTGCTTGATGCGTAAGCGAATCAACCAACTTCATATGATGAATGGCGTTACACTACTAGATCCTGCTTCAACTTACATCGAAGCAGATGTTGAAATTGGTAACGACACTATAATCGAAGGAAATGTTAGTTTAAAAGGGCAAACCAAAATTGGCTCTAATGTTTTTATTGGCTCAGGTTCAGAAGTTGTCGACTCAGTCTTGGAAGATAATACCAAAGTTATTCGTTCCGTGATTGAAAACAGTATTTTGCGGAAAGGTGCTAATGCAGGACCATATGCTCATCTGCGACCAAAATCTGAATTAGGTAGAAATGCTCATGTGGGTAATTTTGTAGAAGTAAAAGCTTCGACTTTAGGCGAAGGAGTTAAAGCAGGACATTTAACATATGTGGGTGATGCCAAAATCGGACGCAAAGTAAATCTAGGTGCAGGTGTTATTTTTGTAAACTATGACGGAAAGAATAAATTCAACTCACAAATTGATGATTACGCATTTATCGGCTCAATCTCAGATATTGTCGCGCCTATTCATATTGGTAAAAATGCGGTTGTCGCGGCAGGTTCAACAGTTAATCAAGATGTGCCTGAAGATGCTCTAGCACTTGGACGCGCTAGACAAGTGGTAAAAGAAGGCTATGCTCAGCGATACAACCACTATCATCAAAATGATGATGAATAATTAAACCCCCGACTTTTGCCGCTCATTCTTTGCTAAAGTCGAGGGTAATTTTTTAAGAGCCTGTTAACTTTACTTCAAATTTTTAACTAATTTTAGGGTATTCTTTCCATCTTTATATTTATATTCAAGATGATCCATCATTTTCTTAACCATAAAGATTCCCAATCCACCGATTGGTTTATCAAGAATATCACTATCATCATCTTCATTACCTTTAGCTTCTAGCGGATTAAATTCAAAGCTATCATCAATAAAGGTCAATGACATTTTTTCTTTTTCTATCTCTATGATAAGAGTCAATGTATTAGCCTTAGAATGATTTAAAATATTTGAAACCAACTCATCCACAGCCACCATAAAGGCATGTTGCGTCTTCGTATCAATAACTCTTCTTTCCATAGCTTTTTCTATAAAGTTAAGTGCTTTATCTGTTATTTGCTCATTAACTGTTAAATCAAGTTTTTCTATCAACGCTTGCTCACTTCCTTTAGTAATCATTGATAAGGCTAGTATCGTAATATCATCGAACTGCTTAACCCCTTTAGCATAATTATCGATATCCGCTAAGATATTTCTTAACATTACAGCCACTACTTCATGCATATGTTTTTGACAAGTTGCTTTCAAACGATCCCAGCCAAAAGATTCGTTTTCCTTATTAACAGCATCAGGCACTCCATCTGTATAAAGTAATAAAACCTCTCCAGGTTGTAAGGTAAGCTCATTAATCGCATATCGTGTGCCTTCCATACCCCCCAGCACAAAGTTGCGCTTTTCTGGTTCAACATAACGCACAGTTTTATTATTGCGATCCATAATAATCAAAGGCTCATGCCCAGCATCAGCATAAAGCAAACGTCCTGTTTTAACATCAAAAATACCCAACACACTGGTTGTAAATAGCGATGCTTCATTCCCTTCGCAAAGCTCATTGTTAACACGATTAAAGACTTTATCCACCGAAAGTCTTGCTTGGGTATAGTCTTTGATTAAAGTTTTTGAAATAACCATAAAGAGCGCTGCAGGAACCCCTTTATCACTAACATCCCCAATCACAATTGCTACATGATCATCATCTAACATAAAGAAGTCATAAAAATCTCCACCAACTTCTTTTGCCGGTCGCATCAAAGCGTGCAAATCAAACTCTCCACGATTCGGTTCAAATGGAAAAATTTTCGGCAACATATCTGATTGGATTTTTGTTGCAACATTTAACTCTGTTCCCATTCTTTCTTTATCCTGAGTTACCTGCGTTAAATTAACAATATAATTATTAATTTCCTTCTCCATGATTTCAATATCATCTGCTAACTGACCTAACTCATCTTTTGAATGAATATCAATTTTTAAGATTTCTTTTGCTTTTCCGTCAACATTCAAAGATAAATTTTCTACAAACTTGCCAGCAACTTGAGAAATTAAGTTTATTGGATGGATCACTAATTTATTTAAAAAGATATATAGTAAGAAAATCAATATAAGGGTGCTAATAAGAATTAAACCGATCATTTTCAAAATTGAAGCTTTTAAAGTATCTTTAACATCTTGCATTGATATATCTGCAACAATCATTGCCACAACTTTATTTTGATTGTTAATGATTGGTTTAGAAACACTCATTAACCAACCATATTCACCCTTTGATTCATACGGATTTTTTCCTTCATATAAGTTACTAATCCTATCTTCACTTTTAAGGTGATAACTTTTTCCAGGTTGCAGCTTATCAGTACTAATATCTGTATCCATAATAGCAACAGCTGATTCTTTGGTATATTTTTGGATAGATAAAAATCTTATATGATTTTCTTTTTTTAGCTTAGAAAGTAAAGAAGAAATTTTTTGATACTTTTGATTTTCCCCTAAAGTATCTTGATATGCTTTTACTTTCTCTTGATCTTTAACTGTTAAGTTATCAACTATTACCTGTAGGTCATCCACATTAATGACCGAAGAAACTGTTTGTGTAATTTCCTTGATCTTTTGCCCGTACATCGATTCAATTAATTTTTTAGTTGAAAAATAACTAAAGGTTATAATTGCTGATGATGATAAGCAAAGCAAAACTATGACCATGAAACTTATTTTGGATCGCAATGATTTCATCTAAGAACATTCCTCCTTGTTTTAAAAAAGGTTAGAAAAACCAAACATAATACATAAGCATAACAATATTGCGCATAATACCAAAATTCCCGTACTTGTTCCAATCATAATTACATAACTAAACAAAATGGGACCTATCGCTTGCCCTAAATTTTCAAATAAAGAATATGCCCCCATTGATTTATTAACACCATACAACTCAACTTCTTTAAGTTCTGTAAAATAAACATTTTGAGCAGTAAAGGTAAAACTATCAGCAATTCCCATTATCACAAGTACTACTAAGGCAATTAAAACTGTTGGATTGAAGCCAAATGCTGCAAATGATCCGGCATATAAAAGCAAACCTAATAAAATTGTTTTGACATTCCCTAATTTTTTTAACACAAATTTTGCAATGATTGGACCTAGAAAGACAACCCAGACACCGTTTAATAAAAATGCTTGTCCAATCTCAAGTTCTGATAAACCTTTCTCATTACCAAAAATCGGGAAAAAATAATGCAAGAAATAACCACAAGCTAAGTAAGGAATTAAAACGCCCATCAAATAAATAAATATTCTTGGTTTAAATAAAAATGTTAAAAAATGAATTGTTTTTACATTTACTTCTGCCTTTTCAGGCGGTATATCATCAAAGAAATAATAAACGTAACTTAGCATGATCATGGTCATAATAAATGCAATATAAAAAACATTTTTGTAACCAATCAAATTAGCTAAAGCAGCCCCAACAATTACTCCGGTATTAATTCCCATAAAAACAGCCGAATTATTTAAGATAAAACTATCTTCACGCTCTTCCTTAACTTTAAGAGAACTAACATAAATATTAATAACAACCAATCCTAAACCGATACCAAAACCGGCAATAGATGCAGCTATAATTAATTGCCAAACATCTTGAGAAAAACCACAGCTCACTAAACCTAATGCAAAACATATTAACGAGGCATTTAAAGTTTTTTTAAAACCGAATCGCTCGCTTAACGTGCCACCTATAAAACCTAAGCCTATAAATAAAACACTAAAAGTCATCGGTAAAGCAATCGCAACATCTTTTGATATTCCTAAAAACGGTTTATATAGCGAAGATGAATAATTTGGCATAAATGCTGCTGAAAGATTATTAACAAAATAAAATATAAAAACGAGTGGTTGAACAACTTTCCCCGATATAAATTTCTTTTTAGCAGATTTTTGTTTAATTTTTTTCCATTCTTGGTAAATTTCTGAGGAAACAAATAACTCTTTTGTTAGCAACATAATCACAACAACCAAACTAATCGTTCCAAGGACAACTTTTCTAACAATTTGCTGATTTTCATATAAATACTCTTCAATACTTGAACCAACTTCAATAAGTCCTACAACATTGTTATTATCATCAAAAATTGGATTAACTACATAAATATAACTACCTTCCACCATTTCACGAATTAGTTTAACGCCCTTTTTGGTTTGAATAATTTTTTGCTCAAGAGAGCCTTTATACGGCCATTCCCATGGGTAATAAGAACCACTTAAATGATTGGTATTCGCACAAGTATAAATAATATTGTTATCAACTTTATACAAGTCAATATAACTACCCTCAACTAAATCATTATCATTTTTGATCACATCTAATATTTGCTCACGGATTTTTGAATATGCTTTTGTTTCAAACGACTGCGGTGAGTTTATTTTTTTAAGAGCATCTTTATTTAGAATCTTTGAAGTCAATGTTGCAACCATGTTCATCCCTTCGAAAAGCTTATTTTTATACCGTTCATCATAATTATTAATAATCATATTAGAAACAAGCACTGCTGTAATAACTACAAAAAATAATGCGCCTATCTCTAAACGAATAGTTGGATTTTTTTTTAAATACTTAGATACATGTTTAAAAAATAAAAATAAAATAAATAAAAAGATTAAGACTAGAATCAATAAAGAACCTATAAAAATAAAACTATATATACTTAAAGAAAAAGGAATTTCCAAAATAGCTATTTTTTTTACTTTTCGGTTGTTCTGATTAAATAGTACAACGGAATTATCACCATTTAAAAATAACTGACCTTTTTCATTAATTGCTAGGCGATAATAAAGAGGTTGCTCGTTTAGCGGTTTATCTTCAGTACTCTCTTGTTTTAAAGACTGAACCTCCTTTGATATTGGATTAATATGTAAAATTGATCGCGTTCCAATATCTGTTGCGAAAAGGGTTCCATCATTTGCAATTACCATATCCCAAGGTAAACTGTATGTTGTTTCATTTTTAATTTTTTGTTGATGATCTTTAGCATGATAAATAACATCCCGATGATTATCAGAAAACTGAATAATATCGCCCGTTTTTGAAAGCGCAAACATCTTATCGTTTTTAAAAATAAAAGTCCGTAACAATTTGTCTGTATTAGTGAAATTAAAATATTTTACCTTATGTATTTTTTTAGCTTTTTCATCCACTTTATGTAAAATAAAACCATTTTTTTGTCGTTCAACAATATATAAATTTCCATTATCATAAGTTAAAGATTGAAAATTACCTTCATAACGATAAAGATCTTTTTTAGGATAGTTATACTCAAAAACAACACTTACAAACCTGCCTTTGGTAAACTTTAAAATCCGCTGTTTTCGCACATAAATATCCCTAGTCTCATCTAGCTCAATATCTAATATATAAAGATCATCTTTTGTTTTTCCATTGACAATTTCGCTTGCATTGCTAAAATTTTTTTCTTTTATAATATATTCCACGCCACTGTTTCCTGAAGATTTGAGAATTTCTCTTTTAGTAGCTTTATTAACGACGAATTTGCCATCTTTAGTTGTAACAATATCATTAATATCCTCTAAAACAAATTGCGAATTAAGCCCAAGAGAATGAAAATAATGAAATGTAAAAAACATAACAATTGAAGTAAGAACAATTAATATTCCTAAAAAAATAGTTCGTTTTTTAAGTTTCATTTTACATTCCTCTCAATATCTGCTGCGAAGACTTAGAAATACCAACGCATATGCGTAAAACCTTGATTTCCTAATCGTTTTTTGCCTGTTTCAACAAAACCATGTGATAAATACAATTTCTTAGCAGCAAGATTGGTATCAGCCACATTTAAGCCAACACAAATTTTGCCGTATTTTTTAGCTATATGGGGCAAAAATTTTAACAACTTTGTCCCTATACCTCTACCACGCATATGCTCAAAAACAGCAATCGTATCTAAATACCATTCATCGCTAACAGCCTCTTTAGCTTCAAAACCTTGACGAACCCCAAAATTTTCATAAAGCAACGTATCAAAGATTTCATTAATCTTATCTTCTTGTTCATTGTTAAAACCAAAAGCAGCACCTACAATCTCTTGATTAAACTCTGCTACAACAGCTTGCATGTAATCATCACGATACCTTGGATCAGTGTAGCACTGTTCAATCAAAGACTTTAAATTTTCTAAACCAACCTCTTTAATAAAAGAAAAGTCTATTTGACGAAGAATAATCATCGACAATTCACTTAAAATGCGTCCATCAGCGAATGTACTTTCTCTAATATTTAACATACTTGCTCCTATGCTAATCGTAAAATATATTTATTTAACATAAACTCTGGATGAAATCGCCGTTTAAATTCGCGCAAACCTGGTAGTCCCATATCTTCTTCAAAATTTATCCATCTGGCCTTTCCTTTAAATTTGGAAAAAAATTCATAATAAAAAAAATGCGTAAGACCTCGAGCTAAAGAATTACTTTTTATAAAATGCTCAATCAACATTTCCCCTCTTTTTTCAATCATCAAAAAAGAAAGAGGCATCTCATCTTCATAAAAAATTGCTCCTTCAATATTAGGAGATCCAATAAACTGATTCATTTCACAAAAAACCTTAAGCTCATTGCCAAAAACTGAAGACTCTTTATGATCCTTCCACCATTTTTTAAAAATCTGATATGATTCATCGCAATTATCTTTATTAAGCTCAAGTACTTTGACTTTTAATTGGTTATGATTTCTATAAGAATTATATGCTTTACGCAAATTGCCATGAAAATCTAAAAATTTATCTAAATTGTAAACATAATCGCTAAAATCTATATCATAAGTAATATGCCATTTCATCTCTTTGATATCATTAAAAATTGGCAGATAAGCTCCTACAACATATGAAAATTCATCAATCCCTGATGCCACTAAGTCTTTAATAATTGCTTCATTCACATCTCCTAAAATCGTATAACAACGTTTACCATAAGAATCATCTTGAGCCACTAAAGCTGATTTTTCATCTAAACGAATGCACTCTACATTTAAAAAATTGCGATAAGCATATAAAAGGGGAAAAGAAAGATCAGAAATGCCTATATGGTAAGTTAATTTAGAAAACCAATCTTGATCATCAATACTGATTTTTTTTAAATTTAAATCTATATTTGAAGATTTTTTCATTTTCACTCACCTGCTATTAAAAAAAAATAAAAATCATTATCTAATCAGATTTTATTAAAAACAAATTAATAACTCAAGAAAAATGTTTTAATATATTTTCATTTCTTAACACAGGTAAAATAAAATGAGGGAAGGAAAAATAATAAAAGATCCCCTCCCCAAAAGGTTCATTACGCCATTTGTCGTTTAGCAAGTTCATAAAACAAGCCATGCTGCTCCATCAACTCATCATAATTTCCGCTTTCAACAATATGTCCCTTATCTAAAACTAAGATCCGGTCACAGTCTTGGATGGTACTTAAACGATGAGCAATGACAATCCGTGTTGCATTTAGTTTATTTAAACTGTCAGTTACCATTTTCTGAGTTGTATTATCAAGTGCTGAAGTGGCTTCATCAAAGAAGAGAATATTAGGTTTCCCAATGATCGCACGTGCAATTAAAATCCGTTGCTGTTGACCACCAGAGATAGCTCCTCCCATTTCTGAAAGCACTGTATGCATGCCCATTGGCATATGTTTGATATCCTCGGCTAAACCAACTTCCTCTGCTACTTTTTCAGCATCTTGCATGGTTGCATAAGGTGCAGTGATGGTCATATTTTCAAAAATCGAACCACCAATCAACTTCCCATCTTGCAATACCACACCAAAGCGCTTACGCAATTCACGCTTATCTATGCCATCAATATCTTTGCCATCATAGTAAATCTTCCCAGAATTTGGTGCTTCAAAACCAAGTAGCAATTTCAGCAAAGTTGACTTCCCTGAACCTGATCCACCAACAATGCCAATATACTCACCTTTTTTAATATGCACCGACAAATCTTTTAAAATCAAATCTTCATCTGGATCATATGAAAAATCAATATTGGTAATTTCAATATCTCCAGATAGTTCACCAGGCATTTCTGCATCATCTGA
>JAIRNX010000167.1 GCA_031257815.1 Lactobacillales bacterium | reverse complement strand
GTGTAGCATATGATTTAGATGGTAAGCGTATTACGCATTATCCTGCTTCTTTGAAAGATTTGCAGCGCTGCAGGCCGATTTATGAAGAGTTGCCTGGATGGACTGAAGATATTACAAAGGTTAGATCACTTGAAGAATTACCAGCAAATGCTCGTAACTATGTGCGTCGTGTTGGCGAGTTAGTGGGTGTTAGGATCTCGACTTTTTCTGTGGGACCAGATCGTACGCAGACAAATGTCTTGGAATCTGTATGGTTGTAAAAATTATTATGGAAAACTTGTCGATCGTTTTTCAATCATGAGAGGATTGAAAAATTTTTATACTAAACTTTTTTCAAATTTCATTATCTTAATCTTATCTAAGAACCTGTTAACTTGTCTATTCTTATAAAAAGATGAGACAAGTTAACAGGTTCTTAAACAAAGGTTTGGCGGACAAGTATAAAGGAAGTCTAGATGCCAAAAAAAGAGCGCCTTAAAGTATTAAAAGAAATTGTTGCGCAAGAAAATGTACAAAAGCAAGAAGATTTTGTTTTTTTTCTAAAAGCACGTGGTATTAAAGTAACTCAAGCAACGGTATCAAGAGATATTGCAGAGCTACAGTTAATTAAAAAAAGCGATCTGCAAGGAAGTATTCGCTATTATTTGCCGAACAAAGTCAAAAAGAGTGATGAAGATTTTTATCAAGCTGTCTTAATGATTCAAGACATTGTTGTTAATGATAAAGAATTGATGCTGAAGGTTTTTCCGGGATCTGCTTTAAGAATTAAACAAGTCTTACTTAGTTCATTGAAGGATAAAATATTTGCAGCAATTGCTGATGACGATGGTATTTTTATCAAAACTTGGTCAAAGGAAGACGCACAAGCCATTTTGCAGGCTTGGCAAAAAAACGCAGGATCTAACTATTAAATAGGTTTTGCGTTTTTTTTATTTCAATTTTTACAGATATTGATTAGACCTCCTCGGACTAGGGTATAACAAAAACTCGTTATACCCTAGTCCGAGGAGGTCTAATCAATAATCATGAAAAATATCTAATAATTCATTAGCTTCCTCATATAGTCCTATACTAACAAAAGAATTGATTGCTAAATGAGCTTTAACACGATCAACATTTCCATTAGAAAAAGAATGTAAAGAGTTGAAAAAAACATAATAAGCACGTTCATACATCCTGCAAGGATATTTTCTGATGAATTCATAAAAACGATTTAAAAATAAATCCATCTTATCTTTAATTTTATTTTGAAAAATATTTATTCCACGTTTAACAAAAAACATTGCAAATTCATGTTCATAACAATGATTTTGCGAAACTATTTCATAAACTTCTTCTTCATAAATTTGAATTTGTGATTCATCAAGGTGACTTAGACAATTTAAGAAAAGTAAAATCTCCGATCTTTTCCAGTCTTCGATTTGAAACAAATATCCTTTTATTTCGCAAATCATATCGTCTAAGCTATTGTAAGCGATATACAAAAATTGAATGTTACATAAAATCATTACCCATGCAGAGACCATATCAGCTAAACTATTGTTTTCTTTATAGTTGGTCCAGTGTTTTTGTAATTTATTGTAATATTGTTCATTATCTAGTTCCTTATTGAAGGAGATAGCATATGTAGAGGAGTTGCTTTTTATTTCTAAATTAGCTAAAAATTCATCAAAGCCAACATTTAACCGTTCTAGTAATCTACATAAAATATCAAAACTTACTAATGATTTGTTATTTTCAAGATTACATAAGGTTCGTCTAGAAATAATTCCTTTACAAAGATTTTTTTGCGTGATTCTTCTACCTTTTCTTATATTTTTTAAAAATGTCCCATAATTCATAGATAATTACCTGCCCATCGGGAATTAATTTTATATTATTACTTAATTTAATATTTTAAACACATTTATTGATTTAGCACAAATTGTTCCATTATTTACACAATATGAGTAATAATCACATGGAAAATGAGCTGAAATCTTTCAAAAATTGGAACATTTTACACAAAGTCTACATTTCGCACTTTTTGTGTTTATAGCAGTTGGAATGATGCAAGCGGGAATGTTAGTTTTTACTTGATTTGTTTTTGGGGAATGAGCGGACTGTTCCAGTCTCCTGGTGGACCTGCTATTATTATTATTGTTGGTGTTTGTTTGGGGAATGTTTTTAGTAAAGATGATCCAGAAGAGCTAGGCTAGAATGATGCTGCTATCATTTGGGGTGAAAAAAAGACGAAGAAAAGGCTGAAGAAGAACATGATAAACTTTCTAAATGGCAAATTGTACGTAACTACGTAATTAATAATCCATGGGTTTGGTTCTTATCTTTTACTAATTTAGTTGAAGAAAAACGAATCCGTAATAAAAATAAATTATAAAATCTGTTGAAAGAACGAAACAGATTCTATAATTTACTAATCACAAGGTGGGCGGGAGTTCTACCGCCCTTTTTAAGGTGTTTAAAAACTAAGAAGTAATCAATGAGTAATTTAATTGGGGGATAATTAAATTACTCATTCATAAAAAGATAATTGAAGTCATTAAAATGAATTTAAAAATTTCTTTCAAACTTTAAACTTCAACTCTCTTCCTAACGCATGTATCATATAAAATTTTTTCTAAAAAGACTTATTCTGTAAACTATTTTCACAAAACTTATTTCCCTAAGTCATAATTCAATCCTGCGCAGTTAAAATTTGCGCTCCATTTGCCGTAATAGCAATAGAATGTTCATATTGGCAACTAAGCGAACCATCCTTGGTATATGCAGTCCAACCATTTTGATCAAGTGTTTCACTTATTTGCCAATCCCCCATATTAATCATTGGCTCAATGGTAAACGTCATCCCCTTTTTTAAACGTACACCACGATGAGCTTCCCCATAATGAGGAACTGCTGGAGATTCATG
>JAIRNX010000161.1 GCA_031257815.1 Lactobacillales bacterium | reverse complement strand
AATGCGCATAATGGGCATGCTATACAGCGCTTGGTGGAAAATTTAAAAAATAAGTTTGCAGATAAAAAAATTTATCTTTTATTTTCCGCTTTGCAAACCAAAGATGTTAAAACCATGCTGTGGCAATTAAAAAATTTGCCAAATACTAAAATTTATTTAACTAGTTTTGATTATCCTAAAGCTGTAGATATATCAGATTTTTCAAAAGAAGGTCTTGAGACTGTTCCGTCCTGGTCTGAATGGCTGGAAGAAATTCCTTTGAAGATGGGGGGAGATGAGGTTTTGTTGATTACTGGTTCGCTTTACTTTGTATCGCAAGTAAGACGTTTTATAAAGAATGGCAAATAATTTGATATTGGGAAATATTTTTTAAATTTTTTTAATATTAGGAGGGAGGAAAAAATGTGAAAATCTTTTCCTTTTTACGTTTGTTTTGCAATAAGAGAAGGTGTATCATGCAAACGTAGACGAATATAGCAATAATTGAGCATGATTATTCTCAATTTTAAGGAAATGTATAAGAAAGAGGAGGAAAGTTTTATGTTTAAGACAAAATACAAATTATTGGTCATATTGTTCATTGCTCTAATTTTTTTTAATCCAGTAAAGACCTTGGCAATGCTTAATGGTGATGGTAGCAGTGATGATGCACAAACTCAAGGCAAAAAGTCTGCTGCTTCAGAAAAGCCAGCCGGTTCGACTGCATAAGATTCACCACCACCGCCCCCAAAAGATGAGCCAAGTGCAAAAGATTCAAGCGACATGGTTCCACCCCCACCGCCAGAAGCTGTGCCTGCACCAAATGCAGCTGCTCCTGTAGATTATAATCACCAGCTTGAAGAGATACTTAGGGAACCAACAAAACAAGATAGAATAGAAGTAATAGTCATTCAAAGATTGCATAGAATTGATCAAAGTGGGGTATTTAGTGAAACATTCGTGAACGCCTTGAATGGATGCGATGATCTTCGAACAAAAAAACCGACTGGCAATCCTGCTAAAATGGTTTATAAAATTCCTCTTTCTACAAATCGCATTAGAGAGTATGAAAATTTTGATGAAAGTAACCCAACATTTCAAAGTGCTTTGGCAAGTAAAGTTGGTGAAATGCCCTGGCAATTATTAGAAAATTTATACAATCCTGAAATACAGCGACTAAGTTTAACTTTGATTCGCACATTAAATAATATGCAAAATAAAAATCCTAATTATGCAATGTTTTTTACAAGAACAAACCAGCTTTTCTATCATTCTCGAAGATTGTTGGCCGCCACTATTTGTCCGCAAATTATTGAAAAATATGGAATAACGGATGCACAAGATATTCGATTCCGGACAGTGCAGCAAATAATTCCTGAAGGAGAACGTAATGCTGGTGGTGAGCGCAACACGCAAGTATGTGAATTTATCTTTCAAGATCACCATTATGCCTGTTTATTGCGTAAGAAAACAGGTGGCGTTCATTTTGGCGGTTTTGTGGAGGTAGGAGAAGTCGAAAATCTAGGACCTGACAATCTTCCGATATTAAAACAAGAAAGCAAACGAACCTATTTTTTAAAGGCCTATCATGGATATCCAGCCACAGAGAGTAAAGATAGTGGAGATACAAAACTTGATACTATCCAGATGGCCACGAGCACAGACGAAGCACCAGAAAATTTGCCAGTTCAACCATTAGATCTAAGAGAACCCTTTATATATTCATTGCTTGATAAATTGAAATTAGGTCCTAAAGCTCACTTTATGATCAATGAGTATATAAACAATGGCTTTTTCATCGTAACGGAAGGCTTAAGTGCTCATGGTGAGGAATTTGTAGAATTAGAAAAAATAAATGATAAACTTCAAGCCAATGAGAGCAATCCTACTGATATCAATACAATTTTGCGTCCATTATCAAGATATCCTTTAAAGAGCAAAATGGTCCAAGATTTAACTCTAGCGAGCATTTTTGTCAATATTTTTCGTTTAACTGATATTAAGGGAGATAATATAGGCTATGTTGCTCAACCAGATTTGCTTAATCATCTTGTTGACTATTCTGACTATCGCCAATTAAAACTGATGATGATAGATTTCTTGACTCCTCATCCAGAGACACCTCAAGCTCCTATAATTGAAAGCTTTCTTCAAGGTACTTTTTTCAGCGAAAGTAATAGTGGTGTTAAGCCTTATAAGTCGATAATATCTCAATGCAAAAAGAATTTTCGCTTACTTTTACCATATATTGCAAGAGGTGACTTTCCTCCTCAATATATAGACAAAAGAAATATACGTATTGTAAAAAATGCATTTACTGCATTCCAGCAAATAGCATCCATAAAAGTAGCTCAAGGGCAAGCAGCATTCGGTGAATTTCAAGCGCGAAGTGGTAATTTTGATGGTATGCTGGAGCAAACAAAAGCGGAAATATTCAATTTATTAAGTCCATCCACTTCAACTGGTATCCCTGTACATGTAGTATTAAGCCTTAATCCAGCTTTAGCTGATTCTGAACTTTCCGCTTATGTGGGTCTTGCTTCTCGAAATTATCATAAGCTAGAAAACTTTTTAAACAGAAGTCATGGAGATTGGATTAACGACTTTACTGGACAAATTCAAGAACTTATTGCTAAATACGAACAAGATCAAAGCACTTAATATTTTTATAAAATAAAAAAGTCAGTTTAGAGTCTGTTTAATTATCTTAAAAAGCTAACTGATTTTAGCAGTATTTTTCTATTAGACCTCCTTAAGAAACTAGGGTATAAGGAGGTCTATCAATAGTTGAGCATGATTATTCTCAATTTTAAGGAAATGTATAAGAAAGAGGAGGAAGGCTTTATGTTTA
>JAIRNX010000156.1 GCA_031257815.1 Lactobacillales bacterium | reverse complement strand
AAATCATATGATGACATGAAAGGAAAGTATATGAAGCAGTACGGTATTACTTTACCGCTGGTGAAATAACCACTGTTATTATATCATTAAATATACCATATTTTCCTATTTTACCAATCTAAATTTTTACCCCCTGCACTTTATTTATTTTTAATTATCATGGATTTACAGCACATGATTTGCTGTGTGCCTCCTTAAGAAAAGCTATAATTACTTACTATAAATGATTGAATTTGCTGGCTATTTTTTTGTTGAGAAGGATACTCAAAAAACTGTGCTAATCTAAACAGTATATAAGGTCCAAAAAGTCTCAATTTTTTGAGCTGAGAAAAGCCGCCTACGTAGAGAATGGATCAGGAAAAGGGGCTGTGTAAAAGTAGACCAACTGTAAGTCGTTCATTTATTACCTTTACGATCCTTAACCTTATTGTTTTTGGAAGGTTTGGGAGATCTTTCCTGATAACTTTTCCTACGAAGATAATAGTGTATCCTAATCTACACCCTCACTTTTAATCATTTCTGCGCCTTCAACATCACGCTCATCAGAGATTTTAGGTAGAAGAAAATCCTCTATTTCACGATTTATTGCTTCTCTAAATAGCCTTTCTGCTAGTTCTTGAGTAGGCTGCTTAGTGAGCTCAACCAGTTTAGCAAAGTGCTGTAGAGTTTCTTTCCTGAAAGCTACATTAGCGTTTGCCATAAGTTTTACCAAAGTCTATTACTGTAGTTAGTAAACAACATTTCTTTTAATTTTTCAATAAAGAAAATGGATCAGGAGAAGGGGCTGTGTAGAAATATATTTAAAGTTTTGGATGTACTTACTCGTAAATGTCTTTTCTGTGTTTTATTGAAACAATGGTTACTTCATATTTCACGGCATTTACATAATACGATAATCACTGGTTCTTAGTTTTCTGTGTCCTTTGAATTTATAATGCAATGATTCACCAAGATTAAACTCTCACTTTTACCCACAACTTTGAGAGGTCATAATGTGAAACATAACTATGCTCTTCTTAAGGTTTTCATAGCTCCGCCATAGAGTCATAGTCCCTGGTAAATTATCACTTTTTCTATTCATAAATCCACCTAATTTTCTTAACCAAATAACAGCTTGTTTTATGTTTGGAGGTTCTTCGGGTAATGTGACTATCCTATGCTCACGCATGTAAAGGGCCTTCACCTCTTCGTTGCTTAAAATTATAGTACAGGTTTCCATGGGATTTGATAAAGCCACTTTTTTCAAATATAAAATTTTAAATGCAATTATGCTCTTTATAGCAATTAGCTTCTGTAATCTTTCTTTTGTAGCTAAGCCTCTGATGGGTATATAGCCTTTTATATACTTAACTTCAATATTAGCTTTTCTTGATCTCTGGTGCCCACCTTTAATAACTTCCAGAGAAATTTTCTTTTTTACTGGCAGTTGAGCGATGCGTGTTTGCAAGTCTGTTTTACCAACTTCAGTACAGATAAACTTTCTATTAGCTCGATTACGGATTACATAAAAACTACCTAACCTCTCAGTAACCCATAAAAACTTGAAGATATCTGCCTCCCTATCACCAAGGGTAACAAGGTGTACATTTGGAGGAAGGTTGTTTATAGTTTCTTTGAGAGCTGTTATCCATTTATAACTTTATTTTTCTTCTATGGAGGTACGGTATTTTCTGTGTGCTTTTTCTGTGCTGTTTCTTCTTCCCTAATAGATCGCGCCCAACACCGTTGAGAGGATAGGCCTAAAGGTAATCCGTCCTTGCTGAGTATTAAGGCACTATGCAACATTAAACCCATTTTATGCTTCGTATAAGCTTTAGAAACACTACCTAGCCTCTTAGTTTTTATATGAGAGTCAAAATCCAAATAACTTGTATCTTGAACTGAAAAAACAAACTGATTATTCTCTCCATAGTTTCTTTATAATGGAAAGAATAAATTTCCTTACCTTAAGCTTTTCATTGCTAAATAATCTGTATGCAACCTTGGCTTTTTTCCATCTACTACAGCTTTGATTAATTGATCCAGATGCCTTACCCTCTATACAATAGCTTGTTTAATAAGTCTCTTATTAAACCTTATATCCCCCAAGTTAACGTATTTTAACTCTCTTTCCAGCCATTTATTCCCTAAGCCATCAGTATATTGCGCATTTGTACTTACTTCACTCATTTTGACCCCAAATTTATTTGCTATCTATCTTACTCACTCTTTATATTTGTTGGTAAAAGTGAGGATAAAACTGTAAGACGCTCTTTTATTATTTCTTCAACTCTTGACTTTATTGTTTTTGGAAGAATCGGTAAATCCCTTTCACTAACATTTTTTAGGAACTTAATCTTGTAACGCTTTAGACCCACTTGACGTCTTCGTAATCAACTATTTCTGCATCTGGAGTATTGCGCTTAATTGAAAACTCAACTAGTGCTATATCTTTTCATTTTCAATTGCTTCTTGTATAAACTCTTCTGCTAGCTCTTGAACGGACTGTTTTTTCACCTTAGCCAGGCGAGAAAGACACTTTGAAGTTTCTTTGCTGAGAGATATGTTAATTCCTGAGTCTGCCATAAGTTTTACCGAAATCTATTACTGTAATAGTTCTGCAATATCTTTCTGAATTTTTCAAAAAAAAGTTGTTAACATGTAGAATAACTATATGAAATATAGTAACTATTTTTAGTGATACTCATAGCTGCAAAGTTAAAATTAGCTATACCTCAAAATCCCTCCTGTATTTTCACGTACTAAGTTAACTATAGCACTTGATTCCTTTTGGATTTCCTCTTCGGTTAAAGTGTGAATTGGAGAGCAGAAAGTAACTGATAATGCTATGGACATCTTGTTCAGTTCCATATTATCTCCATGGTATACATCAAACACTAGAACCTCCGTGATGAGTTCTGAACTTTTTTTCACCATATTGATTATATTACCTGCTGGTACATCTTTATTTACAATAAATGCAAAGTCGCGTTTTACGCTTTGATATTTATAATCGACAAATTTTTTTCTACTTACAGGTAAATTTCTGATATCTTCTAATATCAACTCAAAGCCTACAACTTTTTGCTTGATATGAAAAAATCCAGTACGCTTGGATGCAGTTCCCCAAAATGACCAACTATTTTACTTCTAAAAGATAAGGTGCCTGATTTTCCTGGGTGGTAATATTCTTTTTCTGCTCTCTCTATCTTTAAATTATCACAATTGACATTAAAGAATTCCAAAGCTGTTATAAGGTCAGCCTTTGCGTCAAAAATATCTATTTTCCTGTCGGTATTATAATGGTTTCTTGGCAAATTATTTCCTGATCTAATTCCACTTAAAACACACTTAGGCTGATTGAGACTATCGTACACTGGTCCAGTTTCAAAAACTGCAAAATCAGACGTTCCATGAGCAATATTATCTGCAGTGACTTGCAATAAATTTGGTATGACACTTGGTCTCATTATATTGAAGTTGTTATTAAATGGATTATCAATGATAAACAACTTATCTGAGTAACCAAACTTTTCAGCTGTTGATTCACCCATAAAAGACCAAGTGAACACTTCATGAAATCCTCTACTTGTCATTAAAATGCGCAAATCATCGTGCGCATTGGTTTCTGTCTCAGTATCTTCTGTTAGTGG
>JAIRNX010000149.1 GCA_031257815.1 Lactobacillales bacterium | reverse complement strand
GCAAAACGATCAGTCATAGTATTAAAATGCTGCTGAGCAAGAATGGTAGTTGGTACCAAAAATGCCACTTGTTTATTGTCCTGAATAGCCTTAAATGCTGCGCGCAATGCTACTTCGGTTTTTCCAAAGCCAACGTCCCCCACAAGTAAGCGATCCATTGGCTGAGCTTTTTCCATATCTTTCTTGATCTCAGCTGTCGAGCGCAGTTGATCATCTGTTTCAACATAAGGAAAAGCTTCCTCAAATTTTGCTTGCAAATCACTATCTGCTGAAAAAGCAAAACCTTCTTCTGCCTCTCTTTTGGCATAAAGCGCAATTAAATCCTCAGCAATATCCTCGACTTGCTTAGCAACTTTTGAGCGCGTTCTTTTCCATTTAACATCTGATAATCGATTAACTTTTGGTGCTTGATCGGCATTTCCCACATATTTGGAAATTAAATCTAGCTGGGAAACTGGAACAAAAATCTTATCTTCATTTTGATAAAGAACAGTTAAATAGTCTTGGTGGATGCCGTTAATTTCAAGCGTTTCCATTCCTAAAAAACGCCCAATCCCGTGGTTTACATGGACAACATAATCACCACTTTTAAGCTCATTATATGATTTCAAACGCTCAGCATTGGTGATGTTTTTCCTGCGTGCACGCTTCTTGGTAATTTGATGAAAAATCTCGCGTTCAGTGAGCACAACTAATTTCTCATCGACTAACTCAAAGCCAGCAAAAAGCTCTCCTTGAATAATTTGTAATTGCCCTTCAACAATTTGGCGAAAGTCAGCTATTACTGAATTTATTTCAAACTCACGAAAAAGTTGTTCGATTTTATGAATACGCTCAGTTGTGGGAGCCAGTACGATAATTGTATTTTTTTGCTTCAGCCAACGATCTATTTCTGCTTTTAATAAAGGCAGCTGCGAGAAAAATTTTTGTATACTTCGGTTGGTAAAGTTATAAATGGCATCAAATTTTAAATTGCCCATGCTTTTATGAAATAAAGTAAAGAAAGTTTGCGACTGCTTGAGTTTTTTGAGCGATTCACGTAAATCAACGCCGAAAGTTTGTCGGGCAAAGATTCGCATTTCAGATAAGGTCAGTACCTGCCACTGCGCTTCTTCCTGTTCAATTTCGCGTCCTACTTCCTGAATATGAGGATAATCATCAAAATATACTAACGAATGCTTTGAAAGATAATCAAAAATTGTTGTTTGCTTTGCATAAAGAAAATCAGAGTAATAGTGGGCATACTCGCCAACCATGCTTTTAGATAAATTTTCAAGTAATTCGTAAATATTATGTTCTAAAAGATTTTTATCTTCTTCGCTAGTTAAAATAGCCAATCTTTTCTCTAACTGTTCTTTAATACGAGGAATTGCTTGCTCTAAATCTTCTTGAGCGTAAATTAGATCCGAAGCAGGAGACAAAACAAAAGAATTTAACTTTTTTAGTGATCGCTGTGTATTCGCTTCAAAGGTTCGAATTGAGTCCACTTCTGTATCAAAAAACTCTACTCGATAAGGATTTTTTGTATTGAGTGGATAAATATCTACAATACTACCGCGAACACTAAACTTTCCAGGAGAATTCACCATTGCAGCTGGATGATAGCCCATTAAAGTCAAGCGAGTTTTTAAAGACATCATTTCAAGTTCAGTGCCAATTGCAAATGATAGATGATTATCCTGCCAAATTTTGGGAGTTGGCAAAAACTTACGAACCCCTGCCGTTGACACAATAACAACTCCTGATTCTTTATTCATTAAGGAATCTAACGCTTGAATTCTTTCTGCCCGTGCTTCTGGTGAGGCAAACGCCATCTCTGCAGAAATCAACTCATCAACTGGAAAAAGCGCCACCTTTTCCGATGGTAAAATTTTCCGTAAATCTTCTGCCAAGTTATACGCTAAAGACACAGTAGGAGTGACTACTAAAATCGTATCTTTACATTTTTCTAAACTGCTGGCTATCAACAACGTTTTAACAGAACCTGTAATTCCTGTTAAAAGCTGACGACTCAATGTCTCGAAATTTTCTTGCCAAGCAGTTACTAATTTATTTTGTGAAATTTTTTCTAGTAAATTCATAATGTTAAACTCTCAATCTAGTTAAATTGATTCATGGTATCCATAAATGAATGCCCGCAAGAAAAATAAGATATTGCCTTTACTGCTATTTTCAAAGCAGCGTTCATTATCTCTTTTTCTTCTTCTAAAAAATTTCCTAAAACATAATTAATAACGGTTTGTCCATGTCCTGGATGTCCAATCCCTATTTTAATACGATTAAACTCTTGTGTACTCAAATGGTGAATTAAACTTTTAACTCCATTATGCCCGCCAGCGCTCCCTTTCATTCTCAAGCGCACACGTCCAACGTCCATATCTAAATCATCGTAAATAATCACTAGATCACTCAAAGGGATATTAAAATATGTCAATAATGGCTTAACAGCTTTTCCTGAATCATTCATAAAAGTAGTAGGTTTCACTAAGAAAATTTTTTCTAAGCCAACAAAAAAAGAAGCAATATCCGCTTCAAAGATTTTTTCATGCTTAAATGAAATGCCCTCACAGTAAGCAATCTCATCAATTGTGATAAATCCAACGTTATGCCTGGTATTTAAATATTTTTCCCCTGGATTACCAAGGCCCACAATCATTCTCATATGTTTTTCCTCAATCACACCAGCAACGAAGGGCTAAGAACGTTAACACGTTCTTAGAGCCTGTTAACGATCTCCGTAATCGCGACTTTTTTGGTAATTTTTTGCTTTTCTTCGTCAAAAAGCCTCGATTTAGCACCACTAAATCTACGTTTTTTTCCTAAAAATGCGTAAAAATTTCTCAAAAAATTCATCAATAGAGAGATCGTTAACAGGCTCTAGCCGTTTTTATCATGACTTAGCTGATTAAATTAATTTAAATTCCCCAAAAATCTAACTTTATTGTTTAGCGGCAGCTGCAAATTCTTCCTTGCTGAAAGTTTCGTTAATAATATCTTTTAATTGTATAGCAGAAGTTGCCATTCTTTGTTTTTCACAATCATTTAACGGAATTTCAACGATTTCTTGAACACCTTTGGCATTAATTATCGCTGGAGCACCGATAAAGACGTCTTTTACGCCAAACTGGCCTTCCATATAAACTGATAACGGAAGTACCGCACTTTCATCATTAAAAATTGCCTTTGTAATACGTGCAAGAGCTGCGGCAATTCCGTAGTAAGTAGCACCTTTTTTCTCGATTATCGTATAAGCTGCGTCCCGTACACTCAAGAATAAGTCAATGATATCTTGATCATTAAAATTATCTTTATTCTTTAGCCAATCTTCTAAATTTACACCCGCAACATTAGCGTGCGACCATACTGCAAATTCAGAATCACCATGCTCCCCCATAATGTAGGCGTGAATTGAGCGTGCATCAACATTAATTTTTTCTGCTAAGGCTTGACGAAAACGTGCTGAGTCAAGAGATGTTCCTGAACCAATTATGCGCTCCTTGGGAAAACCTGAAAATTTCCAAGTTGAATATGTTAAAACGTCAACAGGATTAGCGGCAACTAAGAAAATTCCCTTAAAACCAGAATCCACAACCTGAGTTACAACATCTTTATTAATACGCAAATTTTTCTCAACCAAGTCCAGGCGCGTCTCGCCTGGCTTTTGTGGTGCACCTGCAGTTAAAACAACCAAATCTGCATCAAAAGCATCTGCATAACTAGCAGAATAAATCTTTTTTGGCGAAGTAAATGCTAAAGCGTGCGAAAGATCCAGTGCATCCCCTTGTGTTTTTTCCTTAAAAATATCAACAATTCCTAACTCTTGAGCGATTCCTTGAATAACCAAAGCAGAAGCATACGAAGAGCCTACAGCTCC
>JAIRNX010000097.1 GCA_031257815.1 Lactobacillales bacterium | reverse complement strand
GTATAAAATCTTAAAAGTAGGAATCACGCAAGATGGCGATTGGTACTATTTTACTGGAGAAAACAAAGATATAAAAGAAGATCGTTGGTTTACTTTTGAAAAATGCGAACGAATTTTTCCGGATACAAACAAGCGTGGTTTTTTTTTAATGAACCGGCAAAAACATCTAGAAGTTGATGTGTTATTTCCTGTATTGCACGGTGGATCAGGCGAGGATGGCAGAATTCAAGGTGTTTTTGAAATGATGGGACTTCCATATGTTGGTTGCAATACACTTACATCGGCACTTTGTATGGATAAGGCTATGTTGCATCATTTGGCAAAGAGTTTGGGAGTTAAAGTAACACCTTCCATTCAAGTACCTGCTAAAAATTATAAGAGGCAAGAAATTGATGATTTTATTGAAAAAGTTGATCTTCCTATCTTTGTCAAACCAAAATGCGGTGGTTCTTCGAAAGGAAATAGCAAAGTCGACGATTTTTCAGAATTAGAGATAGCGCTTAAAGAAGCAGCAAAATTTGATAGAGAAATGGTCATTGAAAAAGCAGTGGCTGGTTTTGAAGTGGGTTGTGGGATTTTGGGCAATCAAGAACTGCTTGTCGGTGAGCTGGATGAGATTGAACTGGCAAGTGGCTTTTTTGATTACACAGAAAAATACCAGCTGCTTTCTGCTAAAATTATATTGCCCGCCAGAATTTTAGCAAAGACAGCAGATCAGGTAAAAAAGTTAGCAAAATATTTATATCAATTTTTAGGTTGTAGAGGGTTAGCGCGGATTGATTTTTTTGTAACTTATGATGAGGAAATTTATTTAAATGAAATCAACACGATGCCAGGCTTTACCAGTCATTCGCGTTTTCCTAATATGATGGCTGCGGTAGGTCTTTCATATAAAGATTTAGTTGAAAAACTTATTGATTTGGCAAGAGAGGAGTAAATATGAAGAATTATTCTTTTTTAGTAAATGAAACACATCTTCTGCCTTCTGATTATCATCCGCAAAAATTGGTCCAAGCTCCTTTTACAGCAGAAAAAATTTTGGTAGAAGAAGTTTTAGCTAAGCAGTTGGAAGCGCTAATTTATTTCATCGATGGGCAAAACGAAATTATTGTAACTAGCGGTTATCGTGATTATTTTGAGCAGGAGAAACTTTATCAAGATTCTATCGGAGAAAACGGTTTAGAATTTACACAGCAGTTTGTTGCCAAACCCAAAGCTAGCGAGCATCAAACGGGATTAGCTGTGGATTTAGGACTTACAGGTGTAGAGAATGATATGATCGCGCCAACGTTTGAAAAGCGATTGATTGTTGAAAAGTTTTTAAAAGAGATGGTCAATTTTGGTTTCATTCTGCGTTACCCAAAAGAAAAAACTGATAAGACAAAAATTGCGTATGAACCGTGGCATTTTCGTTATGTCGGCACCCCGCATAGTCAGATTATGCAAGGGAAACAATGGGTGTTGGAAGAATATCACGAGTTTATGAGCTATTGGAGTGGAAAATATGTACAGTAATAAAAATAATGAAGGAATCGAACAGTTTCGTATTTTGGCAGCAATAATGATTGTTGCGATCCATACTTTTCCTTTTGCTTCACTTAATCCTGAGCTTGATAATTTGGTGACATTAACACTTTTTCGCGTTGCTGTACCGTTTTTTTTGATGGTTACCGGCTATTTTTTATTGGGGTCATTTGCGTGTGAACCGTATTATCCAAAGCTATGGAAGATTAAACAGCATTTATGGAAGTTATTAAAAATTTATGGAATGGCCATTATTTTTTATCTGCCGCTTTCTTTTTATAATGGCACTTTACGTCTATCAAGTACTTTTTTTCAGCTGGTTAAACGACTTTTTTTTGATGGAACAATGTATCATTTATGGTATTTTCCGGCCGCTATTATTGGTTTAATGTTGGGCGTTCTTATGATTCGTTTTTTATCGCTACCAAAAAGTTTTATTTTGAGTGTTTTTTTATATTTAATCGGAGTTGGCGGGGATAGTTGTTATAAAGTTTTTGGCCATCTGCCTGGAATAAAAAATTTTTATAAAGTAGGTTTTAAGCTGTTTGATTACACCAGAAACGGTCTTTTTTTCGCTCCAATATTTTTAATTTTCGGAGCAGTGATTTATCAAAAACGTAAAAAAAATCAGCATATCTTTTTGTTAACGTGCAGTTTAGTTGCTCTATTGATGGAAAGTTTTTTACTTCATCATTTTACGAGAGTACGCCATGATAGTATGTATTTAACACTTCCTATTGTTATGTATTTCTTTTTTTCATTTTTGCTCAACTGGCAGCCGCCTTTTAAATTTTCTCAAACAAAAGAGAAAACTTTAGGGATTTATCTTTTACATCCGCTGGTAATTGCTCTCATCTACTTTGTAGGAAAAGTTGTCCCAATCTTTGCCAACAGTTTGCTCAATTTTCTGTTTGTTTTATTGGGTACGATCCTTTTAACTAATTTTTTACTTTCGCTTAAAAGAAAATTTAAACCAGTTATAAAAACTTTCCTTGCTTTGCGCGCTGTCAAAATTATTTCCACAGAAAATTTGGCCAAAAATGTGCAAGCAATTTCTTCATGTATTTCAGAAAAAACAGAGATTATGGCGATTTTAAAGGCCAATGCTTACGAGAGCGAAGCCGTCATTTGTGGGCGAAAATTAGAGAAGTTGGGAGTGAATTTTTTTGCTGTAGCAACTTTACAGGAGGCCATTGACTTAAGGCGTGCAGGAGTGCAAGGAGAAATTTTAATTTTAGGATATACTGCACAAGCTCAAGCAAAGATGCTGCAAAAATATCATCTCATCCAAGCAATCATTAGCATCAAGCACGCTTATGAGCTAAATCAGCAGCAGAAAAATATTCGTTGCCATCTCAAAATTGACACGGGCATGCATCGTTTGGGATTAGATTCGGATGTAAATTTGCTTAAAAAGATTTATCAAATGAAACATCTAACTTGTGAAGGTATTTTTTCGCATTTAGGTTCAGCTGACGCGCTTGATGAGCAATCAGTTAAAAGAACTAAACGGCAGATTCAAACATTTGATACTTTGTTAAAAGATTTAAAAAAATTAGGGATAGACTATGGAGTCACGCACTTACAAGCAAGTTATGGGATTTTAAATTACCCTGAATTAAATTACGATTATGTGCGACCAGGAATTATTTTATATGGGGCATTGAGCTTGCCTAATGATCAAACAAAGTTAAAAATTGATTTGCATCCTGTGGTAAAAATAAAAGCTAAATTAATCTCGATCAAAAATATCATCGCAGGCGAGTTTGTGGGGTATGGTTTAGATGCTTGTTTAAAACAAAATACCAAAGTCGGCATCGCTTCGATTGGTTATGCTGATGGAGTGCCGCGCGCGCTTTCCAATACGGGTTTTAAATTATTTTACAAAAAGGCAGAGATCCCCCAAATCGGCAGAGTTTGTATGGATTTGTTATTATTGGATTTGTCCGCGGTTTCTGATATTCAAGTGGGGGAGATGATCACCGTGATGACGCATAGTGAAACTGTGGCGGAAAAAAGTGGCACAATAACTAATGAAATCTTAACTGGTTTGGGCGCGAGGTTGGAAATAAAACAGTAATTAATTTAGAACCTCGTATAATATTTTAAAATTTTTCGTTGGACTGCTTTCACTATTTCCACAACTAAAATCATCGAAAACGAAGCTGCTAAAACCATTCTCCACTGATAAAAATCTAAATGAGAGACATGGAAAATTTTATTAAAACTTGGAACAACAATGGTCACTGCTAAAAGCAAAAACGAGATTAAAATGGACCAATTAAATGCCTTAGAGTGAAAAGCTCCCACTGTCAAAATAGACTGATAGATCGATTTAACATTAAAAGCATGAAATAGCTGAATCAATCCTAAGGTGGCAAAAGCCATAGTAAGCGCATCTGCATGTTGCAATTGATCAATAGCTGCAGCATGCGTTAGTGTTCCCCTGACACCTTCGCCAATATTTTCCAATGTCAAAATTGCTTCCTTATAGCTAAAGTTTCCCAAGGTATGTGCAGGAAATAATAATGCTGCCCCATAAACACCTAAAGTAAGTAGACCTTGCAAAATTCCTTGATAAGCAATAGAGCCCAATACGCCTCCTGAGAAAAAGCTTGCTGCACGCCCTCTAGATTTTTGCTCCATCGCTTTAGGCTCTGCTGGCTCGACTCCTAAGGCTACCGCTGGAAAAGTATCCGTTACCAAATTAATCCATAGTAAATGAACTGGCATCAGCACTCCCCAGCCAAAAAGCGTTGCCAAAAAAATCGTCAACACTTCTGCAGTATTGGCCGAAAGCAAGTACTGAATTGTTTTTTGGATATTAGCAAAAATCTTGCGTCCTTCTTCAACTGCAACAATGATCGTGGCAAAATTATCATCAGCTAGCACCATATCTGAAGCACTTTTGGAAACTTCTGTTCCCGTAAGGCCCATGCCAATCCCAATATCAGCCGTTTTCAAAGCCGGTGCATCATTAACCCCATCTCCGGTCATCGCCACAACCTTACCCGCCTGCTGCCATGCTTTGACAATTCGTACTTTATGCTCAGGCGAAACTCTGGCGTAAACAGCATATTGCCAAATTCGCTTTTGAAACTCTTCATCCGATAATTCATTTAACTCAGCACCCGTTAAAACTGCATGCTTTACATTTTTATCCAAAATACCTAAGCGCCAAGCAATCGCTTCGGCTGTATCTTGATGGTCTCCTGTAATCATAATTGGTCGAATACCAGCAATTTTAGCAATCTTCACTGCTTCTGCTGCTTCTTTTCGCTCAGGATCAATCATCCCCACCAAACCTGCAAAAATTAGATCACTTTCAAGAATATCCGTTTTAAGTTCAGGAATTTTGGCAACAATCTTATAACCAAAAGCCAACACTCGTAAAGCTTGCTTTGCTAAAGTGTGATTAATGCTTGCAAGCTGTTTATGGTCATTTTCTGTAAAAGCTGATACTTCCTCACTTACTAATTTTTTTGTTACACGCTGAATTAATTGATCAGGTGCACCTTTAACGGCGACTAAAAAATTCCCATCAGCCAATTTATGAACTGTTGACATTAATTTTCGTTCAGAATCAAACGGCAATTCCGCAACTCGATGTTCTGCTTTTAAAGACTCTTGCAAATTATACTGATGATCAATCCCAAACTGAATCAAAGCCGTCTCAGTTGGATCGCCAATTAAAGTACCATCTTGACCAAACTTGGTATCATTTGCATAATTCATTACTTTAAGGGTCATGTCATTAAGATCAATCGCATCATCTGCTGCCTTTAGCACTTCATTGGTGTAAATTTTTTCCACTGTCATCTGATTCATTGTAAGCGTTCCTGTTTTATCGGATGCAATAATTTCTGTTGAGCCAAGCGTTTCTACTGCCGGCAGTTTGCGGACAATTGAATTGCGCTTAGCTAAAACTTGCGTTCCCAGCGCTAAAATAATCGTAACAATTGCTGGTAAGCCTTCAGGAATCGCCGCCACAGCCAACGCTACTGAAGTCATCAATCCCTCTAAAATCTCTCCGCCTCGTAAAAAGTAAACTAAGAAAGTCACAGCGGCGATTAATAAAATGGCAATAGTCAAAACTTTTGAAAGTCGATTGAGATTTTGCTTCAATGGTGTCTGAGTCTCATCTGTATTTGCTAGCATACTCGCAATTTTTCCAACTTCGGTGTTCATCCCTGTTGCAACAACCACGCCAGCTCCGCGCCCATAAGTCACATTAGCATTTTGAAAAGCCATATTCACTCGATCGCCAATTCCTGCATCCTTTTCAATCTTTTGACTAATATCTTTTTCTACTGGAGTTGATTCTCCAGTTAATGCTGCTTCTTCAATCTTTAAACTTGCGACTTCAAACAAGCGCATATCTGCTGGCACAACGTCCCCTGCCTCTAAAAGGACAACGTCTCCTGGTACCAACTTTTCAGAACTCACTTCTTCTATACTGCCATCTCGACGTACTCGTGCCAAAGGAGTCGCCATAGATTTTAAAGCATCGATTGCCGCTTCTGCTTTATTTTCCTGAAACACGCCAAAAACAGCATTAATCAGCACTACAACTAAAATAATGATGGCATCACTAATATCTTCTCC
The DNA here is from genome assembly GCA_031257815.1 of Lactobacillales bacterium. Taxonomy (GTDB): domain Bacteria; phylum Bacillota; class Bacilli; order Lactobacillales; family Streptococcaceae; genus JAIRLR01. Next base: position 7,837 of record JAIRNX010000097.1, on the reverse strand, counting down.
ACCGCTAATCACAACAGAAAGAAACGCTGCCACCAACAAAATAATAATCATTAAATCTTTAAACTGATCCAAAAATTTTACGATAATCGAACGCTTTTTCCCTTTATCTAAAGCATTTAAACCATACTTTTTCAGGCGTTTATCAGCTTCATCATCACTTAATCCCTGATCGGAAGAATCCATTCTCATAAAAACATCATCTACGCTTTGAACGTAGAAAATTTCATGCAATTGACTTTTTTTATTAATTACTTCAGACATCAACTTCCTCCTTGATGTAGTTGATTATTTTTTTGTCATATCAACCAAAAGCAAAAAGCGATTTATTTCACTAGAGACAAGTTAACAGTTTCTTAGACCTCCTTAAAAAACTAGGGTATAACGAAAATTCGTTTAAATTTTTTTCTTAAGACAAAGAAAAAAACGTAAGAATATACTCCCTACAAATTAAAATGTTTCGATACACTGATTCGATTAATTGCACGATGCAATTCAACTTCTGCCCGTCTTAGTTGATCAGTATCTTGTTTTGTTTTAGCTAATTCAAGCATTTGCTGCGCACGATTTTTAGCACGTTCAGCACGATTTACATCAATATTACGCTCACGCTCAGCTGAATCAGCAATAATTGTCACCAAATTATCCTGAATTTCAATAATTCCACCATTAACCGCAATATAATCAACATGATCAGCTGAATCAACCCGGTGAACCTTGGCCTCATCAATAATTAATGGAGCGACTAAGGCTTCATGATTTGGCAAAATTCCTAGCTCACCATCTTTAGTTTTAACAACAACAAACGATGAACGATGATCATAAACTATCCCAGCAGGAGTCACTACATTTACATTCATTACCACCATAGTCAATGCTCCTTTTCCACACTTAAAAATCCTATCGATATCCCATTCTTTTAGCCTTTTCAACTACATCTTCAATCGGGCCTACACCACGAAAAGCATCTTCTGGAATATCATCGTATTTTCCTTCCATTATTTCTTTAAAACCACGGATCGTTTCTGCAACCGGTACATATGACCCTGGAATGCCGGTAAATGTTTCTGCCACATGAAAGTTTTGCGATAAGAAAAATTGAACACGACGTGCGCGATTTACTAGCACATTTTCGTCTTCTGATAGTTCATCAATCCCTAAAATCGCAATAATATCTTGCAACTCACGATAACGCTGCAAAATACGTTGCACTTTAGTAGCTACCACATAGTGTTCTTCACCAACAATTTCAGCCGAAAGCGCGCTTGAAGTAGAGGCAAGTGGATCAACTGCTGGATAAATCCCCATTTGTGTTAATTTACGCTCCAGATTTGTCGTTGCATCTAAATGCGCAAAAGCAGTAGCAGGCGCTGGATCTGTATAATCATCTGCAGGCACATAAATTGCTTGAATCGAAGTAACAGAACCTTTTTTGGTTGAAGTAATTCGCTCTTGCAGCTGTCCCATTTCTGTTGCAAGTGTTGGCTGATAGCCAACCGCAGAAGGCATTCGTCCAAGCAAGGCTGATACTTCAGAACCTGCTTGCGTAAAGCGAAAAATATTATCAATAAAGAATAAAACATCCTGTTCTTCCTTATCACGAAAATGCTCTGCAATTGTAAGACCTGTTAACGCCACACGCATCCTAGCACCAGGTGGTTCATTCATTTGTCCAAACACCATCGCCGTTTTTTTAATAACGCCTGATTCTTTCATTTCAAAATATAAATCATTTCCTTCACGAGTCCGCTCACCAACACCTGTAAAAACAGAAATTCCGCCACGCTCTTGAGCGATATTATGAATCAGCTCTTGAATCAAAACCGTCTTACCAACACCAGCACCACCAAAAAGGCCGATTTTACCCCCTTTAAGATACGGCGCCAAAAGATCAATAACTTTAATGCCCGTCTCTAAAATCTCATTACTCGTTGATAATTCGTCAAAAGCAGGAGCTGATTTATGAATGCTTTCGCGTTCAACATCTTGAGGGAAAGGTTCAGCTAAATCGATTGTATCACCTAAAACGTTAAACACACGACCAAGTGTCTTTTTTCCAACAGGCACGGAGATTGGTTTGCCTGTATTAACGACTTCCATTTCTCGTTTAAGACCATCTGTTGACTCCATGGCAATTGTCCGAACAACGCCATCTCCTAATTCTAATGCAACTTCAAGCACGACCTTTTGTTTAGAAGGCCCATCTTTATAAACAACTAAAGCATTATTAATGTCTGGTAATGAATCATCTAAAGAAAATTCCACATCCACGACCGGTCCAATAACTTGAACAATTTTTCCGGAACTCATCCAAAAACCTTCCTCTCTTAGAACCTGTTAACGATCTCGAAGCGATGAATAGTTTTGGCTATTTTTCCACACTTTTTTGTTAAAAAGCCTCGATTTAGAACCACTAAACCTGCATTTTTTGCCTCAAATTGTGAAAAAATACCTCAAAAATTCATTTCACTAGAGATCATTAACAGGTTCTTAGAACGCTAGAATAGTTTAATACTCCAACGCTGCTGCACCTGCAACAATCTCCGTAATTTCCTGAGTAATTGTTGCTTGACGTGCATGATTATAAATAATGGTGTATTCATTGATAATATTTTTGGCATTATCAGTTGCATCTCTCATGGCTGTCATCCCTGCTGCATGTTCAGCTGTTTTAGCATCAATAATTGCCCCAAAAATCAAACTTTCTGCATATTGTGGAAGCAACACATCTAAAATTTTATCCTTTGAAGGTTCTAACAAATAAGATACTTTGCCTTTCTCAACCTCTTTAGGATCCAAATCACTAATTGGCAACATCTTTTCCACGCGAAATTGTGCAGTTAACGAATTAACATGATGATTATAACAAACATACAGCTCATCAAAAATTTCTCTTTGATACATTGTAATTGCTTTACTAACAATTTTACGAACTTCATCAAACAAAGGATGATCGGCAACTTTTCTTAATTCATAAGCAATTTTCATACCACGTGAGCGAAAAAAATCAGCACCAACACCGCCAATAGCTAAAATCAAATATTCATCTGGAGAATCATGATCTTGCTCAATCATCCCCATGGTTTTCTTAAGAACTGAACTATTATAACCGCCAACTAATCCCTTATCTGAAGTAATCACAATATAGCCTGTTTTTTTAACCTCACGATTAGCAAGCATTATGTTTAACTCACCACTATCTTGCGTTGAATCATCTAATTGTGAAGCAGTCAAATGCGTGAGAATTGACCGAATTTTTAAAGCATAAACTTGAAAATTTTGCCTTAATTGTTCTGATTTGGTTAATTTAGCCGCTGAAACCATCTGCATTGCACTCGTAATTTGAATGGTTTTCTTCGTTGAAGCGATTTTGCCTTTAATTTCATTTAACGAAGCTCCCATCTTAAACAACTCCTTAGAACCTGTCTACTATCTCCATAATAGCGAATTTTTCGGCAATTTTTCGCCCTTCGTCGTTAAAAAGCCTCGAAATAGCCCCACTATTTTTACGTTTTTTGCCTAGAATTGCATAAAAATTTTCCCAAAATTTCATCTATAGAGAGATAGTAGACAGGCTCTTAAAGGGAAAGTAATTTTACACCTGCGCTGCTTTTTCTTTGGCTGTGGCAGAAATAATCTCACCAAAGTTAAATATTCCCTTAAATTCATTTAAGGCAGCTTCTAACTCTTCTTTAAGTGGTAAATCTTTTGTTTCTTCAATTTTTTGTAAAAGTTCAGGATACTTTAAATCCATAAACTCAAATAATTGCATTTCATATTCTAAAATATTATCCACCGGCACAACATCCAAAAAGCCATGCGTTAAAGCATATAAAATCAAGACCTGTTTTTCCACTGCTAAAGGCGCATGTAATTTTTGTTTTAAAATCTCAACAGTTCTACGACCGCGATTTAATTTTGCTTGCGTTGCCGTATCCAAATCTGAACCAAATTGTGTAAAAGCCTCTAACTCACGAAATGAAGCTAAATCCAAACGTAAAGTTCCAGATACTTTTTTCATCGCCTTAATTTGTGCAGAACCTCCAACTCGCGAAACCGATAAACCTGCATCAATTGCTGGGCGAACGCCTGAATTAAACAGCGCATCTTCTAAGAAAATCTGCCCATCGGTAATCGAAATCACGTTAGTTGCAATATATGCTGAAATATCTCCAGCTTGCGTTTCAATAAACGGCAAAGCTGTCATCGAGCCGCCGCCTAATTCATCAGATAGCTTTGCCGCACGCTCAAGTAAACGTGAATGCAAGTAAAATACATCTCCTGGATAAGCTTCTCGTCCTGGTGGCCTGCGAAGTAACAAGGATAACTCACGGTAAGCAACAGCTTGTTTAGACAAATCATCATAAACGATTAAAACATGTTTGCCATTATACATAAACTCTTCGCCCATCGCCGCACCCGCATATGGCGCAATAAATAACAGCGGTGCTGGTTGAGAAGCAGAAGCTGTTACAACAATCGTATAATCCATTGCTCCATAACGCCTCAACGTTTCCACCTGCGTACGTACCGTAGATTCCTTTTGCCCAATGGCCACATAGATACAAATCACATCTTTGCCTTTTTGATTTAAAATTGTATCAATTGCAATGGAAGTCTTCCCTGTTTTTCGATCGCCAATGACAAGTTCGCGCTGACCACGACCAATTGGCACTAAAGCATCAATCGCCTTCAAGCCTGTTTGCAACGGCTCACAAACTGATTGCCTTTGCATAACACCTGGCGCAGGTGTCTCAACTGGACGAAATGTCATAGTATCAATTGAGCCTTTGCCATCAACAGGCTGCCCTAATGGATTTATTACGCGTCCAATTAATGCTTCGCCAACAGGAACTTCCATAATCTTCCCTGTGCGCTTAACCTTATCCCCTTCGCTAATATTCTCGAATTTTCCAAGAATAATAATTCCGACATCATTTGCTTCCAAATTTTGAGCCATTCCAAAAGAACCATTGGAAAATTTTAACAGCTCTCCACTCATCGCATTTTCTAACCCGTGCGCACGAGCAATACCGTCCCCTACATAAGTAACCGTGCCTACTTCTTCTACCGAAAATTTTTGGCCATAACTTTCAATCTGCTTTTTGATTAAAGCACTGATTTTTTCAGCATTTATCATCTTTAAAGCCGCCTTTTCATTTTCTAAACATTTACTAATAATTTTTCTAATTTCTGAAGTTGGCTCTTAACACTACTATCAATTATTTTTTGATTTACTTCAATTATCACGCCACCAATAATTGTCTCATCTACTTTGTTTGTAAACTCAACAGATATAAAACCAAATTTTTTGGCAACACCTTGCTCAAGCTTTTCTTTTTGATTTTCTGTTAAAGCAATTGCAGTGGTTACTATCCCTTGAGCTTTATGCGCTTTATTTAAAAGACGCTGTTCAAAATCATCAACTATTAAAGAAAAAATGTCTATCCTGTTTGCCTCAAACAAAACACTAAGAAAATTTTCTACTAATTGACTACTTTGACCTTTCAAAAAGGAAAAAAGCTGTTTTTTTTGCTCTTTTGATAAACGATTGTCCGTTAAAACAATTCCTAATTCAGGAACTTCTTGAAAAACTGTACGTAAATTTTTTAACTCATCTAGCACAACAACTGTTTTTGCTTGCTCGACTGCTAATTCAAACAAAGCTTTACTATACTTTTTTCCTATCAGCTTTTTATCTCGTTTCATAAGATTCTCCTAACTTACCGATAAAAGAATCAATTAACGTTTTATGATTTTCTTTTGTTAACTCTTTATTTAAAATCTTAGCAGCAATTTGTAAAGATAAATCTGCTACTTCTTCTTTTACCTCTATTAAGGCTTCTTTACGCTTTTGCTCGATATCCACTTGAGCTTTTTCTTTCAGTTTTCCAATTTCTTCTTTAGCATCCACTAAAATATTTTGACGACTACGCTCACCTGCTTCTCTAGCGGTTTTTAAAATAGTTGTTGCTTCTTCTTGTGAATTTGCTAGCTGCTTTTGCCGCTCTTGCTCAAGTTTTTGGGCATTTAAATTAGCTTTTTTAGCTTCGTCAATATCCGCAGCGATTTTCTGCGCACGTTTTTCAAAAATTTCGACAATATTCTTCCATGCAAACTTTTTTAATAAAAATAAAAGGAGAAGTAACGAACCACTAGCAATGATAATATTCCCAAATGTTGCTCCTAAATTTTCTGCCGTTAACATAGGTTAAAAACACTCCTTTTTAATGCTCCGCCAAAATTTTATGACTTAAATAAGAATTCGTTAATATAATAAAAATATATGCCTGAATACAAGAAATAAAAATGGAAAAGCCACTCCATAACATTTCCAAAAAAATACCAAATGGTATCAAAAATGGCCCATGACTAAGTCCAAATTTGCAAATCAGACTTAATAACACTTCACCAGCAAAAATATTTCCATACAAACGCAAACCTAATGTTAATAAATTAGTAAACTCTTCGATTATCTTCATCGGGGCGATAAAAGGTACAGGTCGCAGGAAACTATTAACTAAATAGCCTTTAAAACCAAATCGCTTTACGCCCATATAATTACAAAACAGCGCAATTATCAATGAAAAAGTTAAAGCCACTACTGCATCTGCGGTCGGACTTTTCCATAAAGAAACATCATTAACAACAATTTTTGTAACTAAACCTAAATTATTTGCAACAATTAAGAAAGAAAAAACGGTAAACATAAATAATTGAAAAACGGGTAATTCTTTAGAAGACAAATTATCTTTTACGATGTTTGAAACAAAATCAATAACCCATTCTAAAACATTTTGCTTACCCTTAGGTTTTAATTTAAGATTTCTTGAAGCCCAAAATACTAAGCCAAAAACAATAGCAACAGTGAGTAAACACATTAAAATAATCGTTCCATCAAAAACAACAGGACCTAGATTAAACATTAATGTTTTTTCTTCATCCATAATAGTTAACTCACCTTTTTTCCTTGATGCCGGCTTTTAAAACACACAAATAATAGCACTTCTCCTTATAAAATACAAAGAAATTTCCTAAATTCATTTAAGAGTCTGTTAACTTGTCTCTCTATTGATGAATCCCGTTTTTTGCGATTGTAATCAAGCAAGCTCAAAACAATTCGTAGGTAACAGGGCAGTTTTTTTTTGAGAAATTTTTGTGCATTTCTAGGCTAAAAGCACAGCTTTTAGGTAACGAATAAAAGAAAACGAAGTTTTCTTGTCACCATAAACGTAGAAATAGTGGTGCTATTTCGAGGTTTTTTGACAACAAAAGGTATAAAATTTTCAAAAAAATTCACAATTATAGAGACAAGTTAACAGGTTCTTACCCCCCCTTCCGTGCTAAGCGCGGGTGAATAAAACAAGTAGTGCTTCTTTTACGTAGAGTAACAAACTAAAAACTCCTATTATTGATATAATGATAATTTTTAGACCGAAGAGTACTATTTGAAAATTATTTTTAGTTATGGTATCATTCCACCATTAATTGCAAAAATATAAAAAATGTCGCAGAAAAGTATTAAAAACTTCTATATTTTCTCTTAATAATTGTGATAATTCCTTCTTATTCTTTAAATTTGATATGAAAGGAGGTGAAAAATAATGAAAAAAATGGAAAAACCTAGCATTCAGATGATGGCTAATGCTGGTGCATGCGCCGCTGCGAAAAATAATGTCTGGATTGCTTTAGGAACAGGTGCATATGCAGGTGGTCTGCCAGCGTACTTGGTGTGTAACGCACCTGCTCTATGTACGTTAAAACTTGGTGGTCCAGCAGTTTGATTTTGCAGCGTTGGCGTTTGTGTTAAGAGATATTCAAATGGTTGTTACTTCTTATT
>JAIRNX010000073.1 GCA_031257815.1 Lactobacillales bacterium | reverse complement strand
TGCTAAATCGAGGCTTTTTAACGAAAAAGTGTGAAAAAATAGTCAAAATCATTCATCACTTTGAGATCGTTAACAGGCTCTTAATACCCCTTGCTCACGCATACTAAAGTAATCCCTTTTACCAATAACCAAATGATCCAGCAACCTTATTCCCATCGCAAAAGATGCTTTTTCAATACGCAGCGTAAGTTTGATATCTGCTAAGCTAGGCTCTGCCACGCCAGAAGGATGATTATGTACCAAAATCACGCTAGCAGCACTAACTTTAAGCGCTTCTTTAAAAATTTCTCTAGGATGGGCAACCGACTTATTTAAAGAGCCGATAAACAAAGTTGTTTCTTTAATAATCAAATTTTTGGTATTCAGAAAAATCACTAAAAAATGCTCCTGATCAAAGTCCTTCATTTGTTCAATTAAGCGTTGAGCCAAGTGAGCGCTTGAGATCACCTTTTCACCATACTCGCAAGTTGAAAAATGAAGCCGTCGTCCTAGCTCGATCATTGCTTTAATTAAAATTGCTTTATTACGCCCAATTCCTTTAATCTGTTGCAGCTCTTCTAAACTTGCCATCTTAAAGTTATATAGTGAATTATATTGCTCTAAAATTTTTTGGGCTAAAACATGAACCGACTCATCACGACTGCCTGTTCGCAAAATAATTGCCAATAATTCTTGATTTGAAAGCTTTTGCTCTCCATATTTTTCTAAACGCTCACGCGGCATGACTGGATTTGCCACTTCCTTAAATTTATAATCCATCTCTTTCATTTGCACCCTTCTTTTCAAAGATAAAGTACGCAAAAAATTAAAAAGATTATGGCGAATTTTTTTGCACCGTCTTTTTTTGCGAGTTTTTAGAATTTTTCTTGAAATTTTGAATGTGAATTAAGAATTTGGAAAAGGTCTATTTAACACTAAAATTATAAAGATAAGCGAAGCGTTGGGTAATTGTACCAATGCTTCGCTTATCTTTATTAAGGCTTAGAATCTGTTAACTTGTCTTTCTATTGATGGATCCCGTTATACAACTTGTAAACCTGCCAGGTTTTTTTGAGAAATTTTTGTGCATTTCTAGGCTAAAAGCACAGCTGTTTAGGTAACGAATAAAAGAAAACGAAGTTTTCTTATCATCGTAAACGCAGGTTTAGCAGTGCTAATATTGAGACTTTTTCGTTAGATCAATTGTATATTAAAACTTTAGTAGCCTGTCTTAACGGCTCAGTTTAAAGCCAAAATAAAATTTTTTTAAATTATTGATTAATTATGAATGGGTGGTGGAACCAGCAACATAATAGTAAATGCCAAAGCAGTAATTAATTTATGATGTTTAATCACAAAATTATTTATTTTTTTCATAATGCCCAATCTCCTTTATATAAAAAGCCAAAACAACTTTTTTCAAACAAATTATAACAAAAATATCAACTATTTGGTATTTATCTGTTAAGGGTGTATGTGTCAAATTAGAGGTATTTTTGTTTACTGTTCAAACTTTAAAGTATAATTCAAATGAAATGATAATTATCTAATTAGGAGGATGACAAATGCCAAGTAATCCAGGAAATTATGGAGAAGTTTTTCAAGATCTTAGAATAGATCGAAGAGTTCGCGCAAAAGAAGCGTATGAAGGAGTGTGCAGTAGATCAACATTATGTCGTTTTGAAGCTGGAGTAAGTGATATAAGTTTAAGCATACTTATAGGTTTATTAAAAAATATTGATGTTTCCACAGAAGAATATTTTGCTAATGTTAGAAACTATGAACTCAACATTAATGAAAAATTTCTTCAAACAGTAAGTAAATATTATGATGATGGTAATATCGGTATGCTAAAGGAAATGCTAGAAGAGTTGCGTTCTTCAAATAAAAAATATGATAGCTTGCGAGTTTTAGTGGTATCAATATTAATAAATGATTTAGATGAAAGTTTTGAAGTCTCGAATCAAGATTTCAAAAGCGCTTCAGACTATCTAATGGGTGTAGAAATTTGGGGATACAGCGAACTGGGAATGCTTATTAATATTATTGATAAATTAAATATTAATTTAGCTTGCTCTATAACTCGAGATTTAATTAAAACTAAAAAGAGATTTCTAGTAAATGGATATCAAAAAACGCAATTAATAAAATTATTAATTAATGTTTCTTATTCATGTATTAAGCATGAAAATATGCATAGTGCAAGCATTTTCCTTAAAGAAGCAGAGTCTTTAATAGCCACTCAAAGAATTGAAAACTGCATTGCTGAAAAATACGTTTTGAAGTTCATAAAAGGATACTATTATTTAATACTTGATAAAGAGAAAGAAGGAATAAAGTTAATGAAAAAAGCCATCGATAATTTTAAAACAACTGAAGATAAAGGAATTGTTGAACGTTATAAAATATACTATAAAGAAGCTCTAGAACATGCAGAAGAAAGATCTAAAGAAAATCAATTCGATTATTTTAGAAAGTAAGAGTTATAGCTTTATCTTGGGAGAGGGGACTTATATAAAAAAGTGAGAGTCCTCAGAACCTGTTAACTTGTCTTGGAGCGATGAATAATCCCGTTACACAGCTTACAAACCAAGCAGAGCTTGGGTAAGCTGATAGTAACCCGACAAGTTTTTGGCTCTTTTTTCACACTTTTTCGAGGCTTTTTGACGAAGAAAAGCAAAAAATTACCAAAAAAGTCGCGATTACGGAGATCATTAACAGGTTCTTAGAAAGCTTGCCAATTTTATAAACTTTTATCATTGCGCACTTTGTGCACTCTTTTTTCCGCAAACTCATCTAATAAAGATACGGCCTCTTCCTTAGATTTTGCTTGATTAATTGCAACTTTTACTTTTGTTGCTTGCGGAGTACCTTTTAAATAATAAGCCGCCAACTGTCTAAACTGACGGATACCGATTTTTTCACCTTTCAGTTGCACTAATTTCTCTAAATGGATCTTGGCCATCTTAATTTTTTCTTCAATAGAAGGCTTTGGCAAAAGTTCTCCCGTACGTAAAAAAACTTCTGT
>JAIRNX010000024.1 GCA_031257815.1 Lactobacillales bacterium | reverse complement strand
TTAAATCTTGCGCCATCTCTAGATCTAGTTCACCATTTTTTAACTCAATATATTTTAAAACCGCACCTTTGCGTTTTGCCAATTGCTGCCAAGGAATAATATTGGCATGGTGCTCCATCACTGAAATAACAATTTCTTCGCCTTCATGCAAAAAAGCTTCACCAAAACTTTGGGCTACCCAGTTAAGAGATGTTGTCGTTCCACGCGTAAATAAAATCTCGGCTGTATCACTTGCATTTAAAAATTTACGAACATTTTCACGCGCTTTCTCAAAAGCAGTTGTTACCCGTTCAGCTAGCGTATGTACCCCACGATGAACATTGGCATTATCCCAATTGTAGTAATGCTTTATCGCCTTCATCACCGAATTAGGCTTTTGCGTTGTTGCAGCATTATCAAGATAAATCAACGGCTCATCATTAACTTTTTGCCAAAGAATTGGAAAATCTTTCTTTATCTTGTAAGGATCGAATCTAGACATTTAACTTTCCTTCCAGCACTTCTGCCCACTCACTTTTAAAAAATGATGGCCTCCCCAAATCCAAAAATCCACGAATCAGCAAATGCACAGCTTGCTTTCTCTTAATTCCCCGACTCATCAAATAATACATAGCCTCTTCATCCGTGTGAGCAATAGACGCTGCATGTTCTGCAGTCACTTCATCTTCATCAATCAAAAGAATCGGATTCACCTTTGCTTGCGCTTTGTCAGAGAGCATTAACACTCGAATTTCTTGCTTAGAGATCGCACCTTTTGCTTCTTTTTGAATCTTGCCAACACCCTCAAATAAAAGTTTTCCTTGATCTTGCACAACGCCATGCTGAACAATCTTTCCTGCAGAATGTCTGGCACAATTCCTCACCTGTGTCTTAATCTTCTGCTCTTGCTGTCCCGAAGAAATCCCTGCAATTTTTACAGTCGTACAAGCTCCTTCTTCCACTAAATCCACTTTGACCTTTAAATCAGTATCTCCATTATTTAAAGCATTGATCTGCCAATTAACTTGAGCATTTTGATGTAATTTCCCAAAACGCCAAATATATGCCTTTACTTGCTGATTTAATGTCTCGTTTGCCCAAAAATTTACTTTTGCTCCCTTTTTGGCAATCACTTCACTAAAAAAATGCAAGAAAATTGGTAGATTTCCACTTTTTTCAACTGACTGAAGACGTTCAACATAATTTACACGCCCTCCTTCTTCTACCAAAATCAAAATAGAAACATAAATAGGGATTTCTGAATTTTCTGATTTGACCCAAAAATATTCCATTGGAAGTGTGATCTCTACATTCTTAGGCACATATAAAAAAGCACCGCTATTTACAAAGGCAACCAACTCAGCCAACTTTTGATTGCTTTCAAATAACTCAATCTTTGCTTGCCAATAATCTTTAACCAATTTTTCATGTCTTTTAATAGAGTCAAGGAAATTGGTAAAAATCACACCTTGATTGATCAACTCCATCGGCAGCTGCTCATAAAGATTTCGCGATCCCAATTGCATAAGCCTTGGTGAAGGGTCCATCTCTTTTAAAACAGGAGGATCACTAACTTTATCAAAAAAATCCATTCCTTCTTTTTGGAAAAAATCAGATTCTAAAAGTCTTGCTAATGCTTGTAAACGCAAATCAATTAACCATGAAGGTTCCTTACGTAACAAAAAGGTTTGCTTAATCTTCTCCAGCATACAGGTTTTCTTCATTCTCAAACCTCCTGCTAATCTTCAATTCCTAATTCTTTACTGATCTGCGCATAACCTTCAGTCTCTAAACGTTTTGCCAAAGAAAAATCTCCTGTCATAACTATCTGCCCATCCATCATAATATGCACAATATTTGGCTTAATGTAGTTAAGCAACCTTTGATAATGCGTAATTAACAACGCTCCAAAAGCATCCCCGTGCATTGCATTAACACCTTTGGCAACCACCTGCAATGCATCAATATCTAAACCAGAATCAATCTCGTCTAAAATGGCAAATGTAGGCTCTAGCATTAGCAACTGCAAAATTTCATTACGCTTTTTCTCGCCACCAGAAAAACCTTCATTTAAGTAACGCTCAGCCATCTCTTCGGGCATATTTAATAATGCCATTTTTTCATCCAATTTCTTTAAGAAATCTCTAACTGAAATTTTATCATCCTCAGAACGTCTTGCATTGATTGCTGCTCGTAAAAAATCAGCATTAGTTACTCCAGGAATCACTGAAGGATATTGCATAGCTAAAAACAATCCCGCTTTAGCCCGCTTATCTACTGAATATTCAAGAATATTTTCCCCATCTAAAAGAATTTCACCCTGAGTGATTTCAATATTTGGATTACCCATGATTGCAGCAGAAAGGGTTGACTTGCCCGTGCCATTAGGCCCCATAATCGCATGGATTTCTCCTGTTTTTAGGGTTAAATTCACGCCTCTAAGAATTTCTTTACCTTCCACCTTGGCATAAAGATTTTTAATAGTCAATGTTGACATTCAAGTATCCTCTCTTGATAATTATTGAAACGCTTAGAACAGTCTCATTTTACCATAAATCAAATTGATAGCTACCACCTGGAAATTTTATAAAATAAAATCTTTAACTATACCGAAAAATAAAATTAAAAGGTCGGATAAAAAATTTGTTAATGAATTGTAGATCGAAAAAAACGGTAGCTCTTAGAACCTGTTAACTTGCCTCGGAGCGATGAATAATTTTGGCTCTTTTTTCACACTTTTTCGTTAAAAAACCTGCCCTCTTCCTTAAGATTTGTTCAAGTTTTACTTGATTACAAATCGCAAGGAACGGGAACCTCGATTTAGAACCACTAAACTTACGTTTTTTGACAGAAAACTTCCTAAGGTCGTTTTCCTTTATCCGACACCTGAAAGCCGTGCTTTCAGCCTCAAATTGTGAAAAAATAGCTCAAAAAAACCTGGCAGGTTTACAAATTGTTTTGAGCTTGCTTGATTACAATTTGATAAACGCAATTCACTTCGCTAGAGATCGCTAACAGGTTCTTAGTAATGACGCATTGTTAATTATGATGTTTATCCAAAAATACATTCATTATAAGGTGTTATGGATAACACTTTTATTAACTTTAATAAATTTAAATTTCAATGGCAAATTGAAACTTTCATGCATCAAAATTTTAGTTAATCAGTATTTTAAGTGTTGTCAAAGATAAGAGAGATTTTTTGAGAAATTTTTACAGAGAGTTGTTGTTTGACTTTAGATTAAGATAAAATGTTCTTGACCACTTTTTTGTTCAATAGATTTCCTCGAAAATTAAGATATAACGAAAATTTATTTCAATTTTTTACTGAGACAAAAAAATATAAGAACAATGATACTAGTGATACTATTGTAAGTTGTTAAAATAATTCGCAAATTCTCATACATTGGTTTTTGAGGAGGTTTGTTTACTTGGATTCAAATAAAGAAGATTAATAATAAAAAATAGGATGATTAACAAACTCAACACCAAATTTACAAAAGCAACAGTTAGTTGAAATCTAAAACTCAAATAACAAATTTCCAATAAAAACAGAAAAGAAAGAAATCTTGTTACCCATGAGAAAATTTCATTTTGCTCAATATTTGTCATCACACACAAGTGATGAATAAAATAATAAAGTGCGATTAATAAATAAATTGAAAATTGCCACTCCCCAAAAATATAAGTTGAAAATATCAATTTGGACTCAATGCTTACGAACAATGAACAAAATAAAAAACTAACACACATTACTATTTCCATATAGAAAATGATCAGTGAACGCTTATTAAAAGAGAGAAAATTAAGCTGTGGAGACAATAATAAATCTTTATTAAATCTAGAAAGAAATGGTAGTAATAATATCGGCGCCAAATAAACAATCAGTTCATTAATTAATGAAAGCTGATTATTATTGAGAATTTGCGTCCTCAAATAATTTAAAAAAGGCATGAATAAGATAATAAATACCGTAAAAATATCATGCTTACTTAAGCTTTTAATCTTTTGAAGATAATAATAAAAAATGCTATTCATTTGTTTTAGTCCATTCCAAATATTCTTTTTTGAAATCTTCTATATTTTGAAAATTACGTTTTGGAACATCATGCACAATTTCCCCATTATCAATGATTACAAAACGATCCGAAACATTGTAAACATAGTCCAAATCATGTGAAACGTTAATAATTGTATTTTTACCATCCTTAAATTTAAGCAAGAAACTTTCAAGCATGTTTTTTGAATGAAAATCAATTGAATTAGTAGGTTCATCCAAAATAATAAGTTTTGGTTGAAACAACAATCCACAAATTAATGAGCTAATCTTTGCCATGCCGGAAGACATCTCTGAAATCTTTTTATTTAAATTTTTTCTAAAATGAAATTCGTCAACTAACTCATTTTGAACGATATCTACTTTTTTATAATTAAAAAGCAATTTCTTAAATTTTAAATTTTGATACAATGTCATGTTCTTAAACAAATCATTTTCATTAGGCAGATAGTAGATATCTTGCCTTTGCTTAATAATGTCAGAAGAAATTTTTACTTCTCCAGATTTCGAATTAAGAAAACCAATAATTAATTTTACTAAAGTTGTTTTTCCAGCACCATTATGTCCAACAATAGCGATCGATTCTCCATCTTCAATTTTAAGATTAATATTTTTTAAAATTTTTCCACTTTTCCTATTGTATGAAAAATTTAAACTACTCACTTTTATCATCTTGCACCCTCAAAATAAAATTTTTCGTTGTATATTTTTAAACTAGCAAAAAATGTATCTATATTAAATGTAATTTTTAATCCATTAAATGTATCGCTACCACTTTTTCCAGCACAAAGTAACGTTAATTGATCGTTTAAAAAATTAGTAACCTGAATATTTTCCACCTCTACATAATCGTTTACTTCATATACAACTGGTAATTTAGTAATTGTTTTCAATTTATTTGCTAAAATCAGTTTTTCGCCATCCTGATTAATTTCAATTTTTTTACCTGGTTCAGAAATTTTATTTCCAATATCGTCAAACTCCCTATCAGCGTTCGCGTAAAACAACTCAAAAATATTATTTTTAAAGAATTTCGCCAAATGAGCAACGGAGGATTCAGAAAATAAATAGTTTATTTTTTGTGTTGAAATCTTTTTTAGAGTATTTATTGAATCACAAACTATCTGTATCAGATTAAGTTTTAAAATATCTTCATAGATAACAAACTCAATATCTGAACAACGAAGGTAGCAATCAACTTTTTTCTCTTCAAACTCTCCAATCCTTTTGCTATTATCATAATAGATAATTCTTTTCGTTCCAATACACAAAAGATAGGTGAAATTTTCTTTCAAATAACTATTTAACTCATTGATTTTATTTCTGTATTCTTCAATTAATTTTTCACCAAATTCTTTAGAAAGGATATTCTCATTCCCACCATGACCATAATGTAAATTTTTTATATTCGCTTCCATTTGATTAAAGTTATTCATTTCAATAATGGAAAAACTAATTGAACTATCTATAGATCTCAAATTCGACCTCCAAATTTTTAAACTGAGATGTAGGAGCTTCCATTCCTACTCGAATTGTTTGATTTTTTTTAATACAAAATCCCGATGAAAATTCAATGTTTTCTCCTAAATAAGATGCTTGTTGCAATATACTATTCAAATTTGTATTAATTGTGATCTTTTTCGCTAAATACTTTTTATCTGAATAGTAAAATCCATCGCCGTTAATCATTATTTCCAATGTGTCAGGATTGATATATCCACCATTTATTTTTTCCACTACTACTTTAGGTATGCTTTTTCTAAATTGACGATTCGTAAAAACTCGAGTTGTTCTCATTCTTGGAATCGGTCGTTTACCGAAGTTTTGACTTCTTAAAATTCCATAATTTTTCATAATCTTTTTTGATATTTCGCCATTCTGAATGATGATCCGATTTTTCAGTTTTTTTCCGCAATCGTCAAAATTGCCAACCCCTATTAAATCATTTCTATCAGCTAAATCATGAAAACATAACCATTTTGGAATTTCTAACTGAGTAATTCTCTTATTTCTGCTTAAATGATCTATTTCAAAACTATGTCCTAGTATTTCATGGAAAAAATATCCTGTTGCGATTGGTGAAAATTCAACGATGTCTATCATTTTCTTTTCAGTATGGTCATATTCAAATTTATAATCTTTGTATATTTCATAAATTTGATTTACAAATGTTAAAATTGCACTCTTATAGTTGTTTAACGAAAATTCTTTACTTGTAATATATTTTTCATTTTTAAATGTTGATAAATTTATTAGTTTACTAATCCGTGTGTCACTAAAATTATCCGTCTCTAAAACATCTTTTTCATACATCGCAAAACAAGTAAGTTTTAACGGCAATTTTTCTTTTGTTTCTTTGATCCAATGTTCGATTTCCTGAAAATCAGGTAAAACTTCATAACTAGATTTTTTCTGACCATTACAAAAAAAAACTGTATTATTCATAATATATTCGCCTTTTTGTAATGTTTGAGTAGCATTAATCATTGTATCAAGCACGTTCATAGTATAAGTCTTTGTCGAACGATAAAATTGCTGGTTTATAATATTTTTCATACCAAGCACATTCTCCTGTGTTTTGATATTGGGCAACTCCTTGTGCCATGCAATTATTACATTGTTCTTTCTTATCACAATCTATACAGATTGAATCTCTAAACGGCCTTTTTAAACTCGAAAACACATTTGAATTTCGTTTAAAAATTTCCTGCCAATCATCTATGTTTAAATTTCCAATAATTGTATCTGAAATAATACATGGGTTAATATCAAAATTTGGAGACATTTTGATAATTTTAAATCCTGAACCGCAGTTACATTCTTTACATGGATTAATATTTTCTTGAGTTTGAACAATAAAAGTTTCTGTTTCCAACTCTTTTTTTAAATTTGACACAATTTTTTCAACATTTACAGTCTTAATATTATTCTCTTTCGATCTTCCTAATTCAATGATTGAACCAATTCTATGCTGCCGCACACCTATATCTCTCAAGATTTTTGATAATTGAAATACTTCCTCATATTCTTGATCGATGATTGTTGTTGCAATGGCAACAGTAAGCTTTTTTTCAACGCAATATTTAATAAATTCTAATACTTTTTTATATGTTCCTTTTACTTGGCGAATTTCATCATGTGTATTTTTCAATCCATCAAGAGAAACTTGAATCAATGTCTTTTTATCTACTAATTTATCGATTATACGTTTCACTTTTGGATTGAATACAAATCCGCTAGTAGTGATACTTATGCTGATTTTGGCTGCAATAAGCATATCAATAATTTCTTCGATCTCTGAATAAACAAATGGCTCTCCGCCTGTTAATTGGATATTAACGATCCCGAATTTAATCATCTTTTGTATCACTGTTTTTAATTTATTAAAATCAGCAGTTTCACCAAGGCCAGCATTTAAAAAACAATGTTTACACCTTAATGGACAATTATGAGTAAGTTCGATGATTGCAAAATGGGGAGTGTAATATTCATTTGAACCTGAGTTGATAACCTTATTTTTTAGTCTATGCTCTGAATAATCTATAAGAGCAGCAATCGAATTTATAAAATTTAAAACTTTTTCTCTTACTGCCTTTGATGGCTCATTATATCTAATACTTAAATTTTCAATTATTTCATTAATCGTAAATTGTCCATTGAGTAATTTAATAATTTGAAAAGCGGTTTCATTTATTTCAGTTGAAAATGAATAACTTTGTTTGCCAAAATAAAAATAGAAACAATTGGGAGCTTGTTTTAATAAGATTTCATCTTTAAATCCTATATACATCGCTTATCATCCTTTTTAATTTAAATTTATTTTATATTTCCTCTCATTTATTTTCATGATAATAAGTTGAAAAATACTTCCAAAAATTATACAAAACACTGCAAATATAATTAAATATTTCTTTTCCAAGGGATTAATATGAAAAAGATTTGGAATGTTTTCAATAAAGAAAGCAATTACCATTCCTGAATAAAAAAAAGCCATAAATTTATTTACAAAAAAATTAAGGAATACTACTAAGTTAATCAAAAAGTAAGAAAAAACAATCATCAAAGCTAGTGCTTCACATAAGGTAAGAATATTAATTTTTCCGTAGCACAAAAAATAATTTAATAATACACCTATGATAAATGGAATAAATAAGATAATTGTTGTTAAAAAATGTTCCAAATAGTAAAAGACAAGTTTTCTTCCGCTTTGAAGATAGCTGTATAAAATATTATTGCCAATTTTAATTTGTTTATTGTTTCTTCCAGTTAAACTTACTGTTGTACTTTCAAACATTAAAAAAGTTCCATTAACCATGGATATTAATAATCCAATAAATAATGTCAATTCATAAAATAAAATGGTATCTGCATTAATTAGCGAATGTGTTTGTCCCTCAATTAAAGAAGGTGTGTTATTTAATTCATTCATAAAAAAAACAACAGCGATAAATGAGATTAAATATATTAAAATTGCTATTGTTTTTCCATATTTAAATAAATAATTATTAAATTTACTGTAAAAAATAGCCTTCATAAAATAATTTCTCTTTCAATAAAAGTTCGAAAAACTCAAAGGCTGACCAATAACCCAAAATTTCTAGTCAGAGATTTTGAGTTACAAATCAACCTTAATATTAATTTTATGCCACTCCTGATCCAGCAATAATCAAAGGACCGCAAGCTGCTGCCGCTTCTATAGCAGGCCATCCATAAGTAGCTACAGCGACAAAGTCAGCAGCAATACAAGTTGCAATATTAGCATTAAGAATTTCTGGTGTTTCCATACGATTGAAACCTCCTCTCATTTTGCTTTTTTTAGAACCTGTTAACTTGTCTCAGAGCGATGAATAATTTTGGCTCTTTTTTCACACTTTTTCGTTAAAAAACCTGTCGGGTTCCTTACGATTTGTTCAAGTTTTACTTGATTACAAATCGCAAGGAACGGGAGCCTCGATTTAGCACCGCTAACCTTAAGTTTTTTTGACGGAAAACTTCCTAAGGTCGTTTTCCTTTATCCGACACCTGAAAGCCGTGCTTTCAGCCTCAAACTACGAAAAAACAGCTCAAAAAACCTGTCGGGGTATTACAAATTGTTTTGAGCTTGCTTGATTACAATTTGTATAACGGGATTCATTTCACTAGAGATCGTTAATAGGTTCTAAGCTTAAACTAAAATATTTTATAATTTTTGAATAACCTTTCTAATAATACTTTCTACAATCATCGCAATGACAATTCCTAAGCCTGTTTGAATAATATTTCCAGGAATCCGCGCTATGCTTAATGCCCAACCATAAAGAAAACTTCCACTTAAGACATAGCCAATAACCATCACTAAACCACCTAAAACAAGAGAAAAAAAACGATAAACAGTTTTGGGTACTTGCTTTTTCTTCAAACTCCAGCCAACAATCAACCCTTGCAAACCATGAATTATCAAAGAAAAAAACATCCACTCGTAAGCGCCACTTAAAAAGTCAATTAAAAAACCACTAAGAGCACCAACAGCTAAACTGCTGCCTGCGCCAAAAAGCAAGGCTGTCACAAAAATGCCAGCATCACACATCGGCGTAAAAATCCCAACTGGTGTTTGAATTTTAACAACCATTCCCAAAACAACCACAAATGAACTTAAAACCGCTAACTTAACTAAATGATGCGTTTTAATATTATCTTTCACGCTTTTCACTCCTTGAAAATCTTTGCGTAGCCTGCTTACATGACTATGTTTTTTATAGCTATTCCGATTTAAAATAAGCTGTAATAGCATCCTGAATTGTTAAGTAATTTTTAGAATTCAAACGCAACCAATTTTTTAAATTTGCCCATAGTTTTTCAATTTTATTT
>JAIRNX010000168.1 GCA_031257815.1 Lactobacillales bacterium | reverse complement strand
AAAATTTAACACTTGGTTGCCGGAATAAAATTTCAGATGATGAAATTATAAATATCTGTTCCCGCCTTGGTTTGCAAGAAAAAATAGAGCGTTTACCTGAAAAGTATGACACGATTATTAATGAGAAAATTAATTTTTCTGGCGGAGAAGCGCAAAGATTAGCAATAGCGCGAGCATACCTTAAAAAAGCGCCGATCAATATTTTTGATGAAATAACGTCCTCGCTTGATGAATTTAACTTTCACAAAGTTATGGAGATCATTGATGAAATAAAGCAAGACAGCATGATAATTATTTTCACTCATAAACTGGAAATGCTGGAAAGTGCTAAAAAAATCATTAACATTGAAAAATTTTCTGAAAAAATTTATAAAAGCGAAAATATAGCTATGAAAAGTTATTAAAATGGGCTATAATGCTCTTAGGGCAATGTTCTGTTTATGAAGCGTGTCAGATCCGGAAGGAAGCAGCACTAAGTAAAAAGAGCATGTGCTCTTTTTTATTATACTAAATCAATATCTAGCTCAACTGGACAGTGATCACTGCCAAAGATATTCATATGAATTTTGGCCTCTTTAATTTTAGGTCTCAAATCATCACTAGTTACAAAGTAGTCAATCCGCCAGCCAGCGTTATTTTTGCGAGCATTAAAACGATAACTCCACCAAGAATACACTCCGCTTACACCTGGATATAGATAGCGAAAGGTATCAGTAAAGCCAGCATCTAAAAATTCAGTAAATTTACCGCGTTCTTCAGGTGTGAAACCAGCGTTTTTACTATTAGTTTTCCAATTTTTCAGGTCAATATTTTGATGAGCGACATTTAAATCGCCGCAAAGCACAACAGCTTTTTTTTGTTTAAGATTCATAAGATATGTCCGAAAATCGTCTTCCCATTTTTGCCGATATTCCAGGCGTTGCAATTGATTTTGTGAATTTGGTGTATAGCAAACTACAAAGAAAAAATTTTCAAATTCTAGGGTAATTAAACGTCCTTCTTGATCATGTTCTTCAATCCCCATACCATAAAAAATATTTAAAGGCTTATTTTTTGTCCAAATAGCAACTCCTGAGTATCCCTTTTTGACTGCATAATTCCAATAATCATAGTAACCTTCAAATTTAATATCAATTTGTCCTTTTTGCAATTTGGTTTCTTGGACAGCAAAGATATCGGCATTAAAATTTTGCATTATTTCTTTAAAGCCTTTTTTTTCGATGGCGCGCAAACCATTAACGTTCCAGCTGATCAGTTTCATGTTATTCTTCTCTCCTTTTAAGATTGCTTTTATTTTAATGAATGTTTATCTTTAGTAAGATATATGCGAAAAAGCTTACATTTAGAGGCTTGATATGTAGAGTATGTTTTGTTATTAATATTCGTATAATAATTTTATTTTTTGGTTAATTTTTTTTATGTTCACGGCCGGAGTCGAACCGGCGACCTACCGCTTAGGAGGCGGTTGCTCTATCCTGCTGAGCTACATGAACGCGTTTATGTTCTTCATTATATCAAAATTTTGGTTTATTCTTATCTACAAAGAGGGAGTCCTTAATTGATTATTCTAATTTATATAATTGTATTTTTTATGGCAATGATTCTTTCAAATATTATTAATCGTTTTTTTCCTCGCCTTCCTTTGCCGTTGATTCAATTAATTTTCGGTCTCTTTTTAGGATATTTTGGTTCAGAACATGTATTACGTTTGAATCCTGAAATATTTCTGGCTGTTGTTATTGCGCCACTTTTATTTCGTGAAGGAGAAGAAAGTGATATTCCTTCGATTTTAAAGCATTGGCAGACAGTTTTGTTTTTAGCCTTTATTGTTGTATTTATTACGGTGTTTTCGGTAGGTTACTGTATTCATTGGATGATTCCACCCCTTCCGTTAGCTGCTTGTTTTGCAATTGGAGCAGCTTTAGGTCCAACAGATATTGTTGCCATGACTTCGCTTTCTAAAGAATTTAATTTTCCTAAAAGGGTTTCTAATGTTCTAAAAGGCGAAGGTTTAATCAATGATGCTTCTGGAATTATTTCTTTTCAGTTTGCCATCAATGCTTTAACCCTGGGAACTTTCTCTTTATCAAAAGCAAGTGTATCTTTGTTGTTTTCCGTTTTTGGTGGCGTTTTAGTGGGAATTGTTTTGGGGATTTTAAATAGAAAGATTGCGGGTGTTTTAGAAGAATTAATTACAGTAGATGTTATTGGTCATTTATTAATGGAAATCGTTTTGCCGTTTTTATCTTTTTTTATAGCAGAAGAGTTCAATGTGTCGGGAATTATTGCATCAGTTGTTGCAGGGATATTACAAGCTTCGCGTTTTAAAAAGATTACTTTATTAGATGCACGTGTTGATGCGGTAACTAATACCGTTTGGAAAGTTTTAACCTTTGCAATGACTTCGATTGTCTTTATTTTATTTGGTGTTGAGCTTGAAATGGTTTTTTTCAATTATAATGCCCAAAATACCATAAAAGGTACTTATTTAATTTTTATTATATTATTAGCTACTGCTGTGCTATTTATTACACGATTTGTTATTTTGGCTATTTATTATCGTTTTGTAAGTTGGCGCCGGCAGAAGTCTTATGCACGTTATTTACATGATGCATTGTTGTTAACTTTTTCTGGTGTTAAAGGGACAGTTTCAATTGCAACAATTTTGTTGGCGCCTAGTTTAATTCATAAATCTATTACCTCAGAGCGGCCGACGATGATTTTACTTGTTGCAGGGGTAACGTTATGTACCTTTGTGACAGGACTGATTGTTTTACCAATTTTAGGAGAGCAAAAAGAGATTTT
>JAIRNX010000152.1 GCA_031257815.1 Lactobacillales bacterium | reverse complement strand
TTTTTTTTCTGCTTCTAAAAACGTGTTTATTTTTTTGTGTTCAGTAACGAATATTTAGATCCATAGTAAAAATAAATGATAAAACCTGTTATCAAAGCTACTACAAATGCAAGCCAAGTTATCATTTGCAAGCGAAACATTAAATAAGCGCTAATTGCAATAGAAAGAAGGGGTAAAGTTGGCACCAACGGCGTTTTAAAGGCTCCATTTTGAGGGGGGCCAAATTTTTTGCGCAAGACAATGATCCCGATAGCGATAAAGATGAGATACATCAAGGTGGCGATATTAACGAATTCAGCTAATAAGTTTAAAGGAACAAGCCCAGCAAAAAACATAGAAAAGCCGCCTGCAGTAAAGGTTGCATTTTTAGGAACATGATTTTTCTTATCAACTTTGTGTAATGCTTTTGGTAATAGACCGTCTTTACTAATGGCATAAATTAAACGAGATAAACTATATAACATTGAAATGCAGACTGTTAGTAATGTTAGAACAGCGGTGGCGGAGATAATCGATGCTATAAACGGTTGATTTATAATGCGCATCGCATAAGCGAGCGGATCTTTGATTTCTTTTAGTTCATCAAAAGGCACGATGCCCGTTAGGACTAAAGTGACGATAATATATAGCACTGCCACTAATGCAATAGAGCCTAATACGCCTTGAGGAATTCTTTTTTGTGGATTGTCAACTTCCTCCACAGCCATCGGGACAGACTCAAAACCTAAATAGGCAAAAAAGACTAAAGCAGCACCAGCCATAACTCCGCCTTTGTCGTTAGTACCAATAAAGCCGTAAGGCATAAAAGGAGTCCAGTTTTGAGGTTTAACAAAGAAAGCTCCTATGATAACAAATAACGCAATAATGCCAAATTTAAAGAAAACCATCCACTGACTTAAGCGCAGCATTTTTTTAGCTTCTTGTGAGACCCAAAGAGTTACCAAAAGTAAGATTAGCATTGCTAAAAGGTCGACATATGTTCCGTTTTTAAGATTAAAAGAAGCACGTAAAGCTTTTGGCAAGTATATTCCTAGCGAATTCAACCATCCTTGCAAATAACCTGCCCAACCAGAAGCCACACTTGAGATTGCCAGCATAAACTCTAAAATCATCAGCCATCCGGTTAACCAAGCAATGCCTTCGCCTAAAACAGAATAAAGATAGGCGTATGGGCCACCAATTACAGGAATGCGTGAAGCAAACTCGGCATAAAATAATCCAGAAATGCCTACCGCAATAGCAGCAATTAAAAACGATAAGGTTAAGGCTGGACCTGCATATTCATTAGCAGCAATACCTGTAATGGTAAAAATGCCCGTACCGACAATTGCGCCAATGCCTAGAATTAATAAATCCGTGGTTTTTAAATTACGTTTTAATTGTGTTGTTTCTAACTCTTGCGGCATTTTTTTTGTGCGAAAAAAATTCATGAAAATCTCCGTTCTTTAAATAGGTTATAAATTAAGCTAAAAAAACCTATCTGATAGCTAACAGACAGGCTTTTATAAACGAAAATAATTAAACTATTCTTTGAGTAAAGCTTTGCGTGATACATTAATCCGGCCCTTGTTATCAATTTCAGTTACTTTGACTAAAATTTCATCACCTAATTTGACGGCATCTTCAACTTTTTTAATATGTTCATTGGCTAATTGCGAAATATGAACTAATCCATCTTTACCAGGTAAAAGATTTACAAAAGCACCAAATTTTTCAATTCTGACAACTTTACCAAGATATGTTTCGCCAATTTTTACGTCGCGAACGATGTTTTCAATTATCTTGCGCGCTTTAGCGATTTTTTCAGCATCATGATGGTAAATAGAAACAAGTCCTTCATTTGTAATATCGATTTTAACACTTGTCTCATCAATAATTTTATCGATTGTTTCGCCACCTTTACCGATAACATCTTTGATTTTCTTTATTCCAATAAAGAAACTATCGATTTTTGGTGCATATTTTGAAATTTTTGCACGCGGTTTAGCAATTGCAGAAGTTAGAACTTTAAGAATTTCAAAACGCGCTTTTTTAGCTTGAGCAAGAGCTTCAGTTAAAATTTGCTCAGTGATTCCTTTGATTTTAATATCCATTTGTAAGGCAGTGATCCCTTTATGAGTTCCCGCAACTTTAAAATCCATATCGCCAAAATGATCTTCTAAGCCTTGGATATCGGTTAGAATTGTATAATTTTCACCGTCAGAAATTAAGCCCATTGCAATTCCCGCAACGGGTGCCTTGATAGGTACACCACCGGCCATCAAAGCTAAAGTTCCCGCTGAAATCGAAGCTTGTGAAGATGAACCATTGGATTCCAAAACTTCAGCCACTAAACGAATAGCGTAGGGAAATTCTTCTACAGAAGGTAGTACTTGCTCTAAAGCTCGCTCACCAAGTGCACCATGACCGATTTCTCTGCGTCCAGGCGCACCCATTCGTCCTGTTTCTCCGACTGAGTAATTGGGAAAATTATAATGATGCATAAAGCGTTTTCTATAAGCCTCATCCAAGCCGTCGATTAATTGTGCTTCGGACATTGGTGCCAATGTTAATGCAGATAGAGCTTGTGTTTGCCCACGTGTAAATAAACCTGAACCATGAGCGCGCGGTAAAAAATCAACTTCCGCTGCTAGGGGACGAATTTCATCAATTTTACGTCCATCTGGACGCACTTTATCTTCAGTGATTAAACGACGAACTTCTGCATGTTCCATCATTTCTAAAATTTCACGAACATAACGCATTTTTTCTTCGAGCTCTTCATCTTCTGCCAATTTTTCTTCATATAACGCAATCACTTCGTCTTTTACTGCTTGCGTTGCTGCTTCACGTGCTAGTTTTTCTTCAACTTGAACTGCTGATGCTAACTTTGCATAGTATTCATCAAATAATTTTTGTTTTAAATCTTTATCCACAATTAATAATGGCACAGCTGCTTTTTCTTTGCCGACTG
>JAIRNX010000122.1 GCA_031257815.1 Lactobacillales bacterium | reverse complement strand
CCTACGGCAACCGCCTCTTGTCCAACACATGAATGAATTGTGCCATGGATCTTTCCTTCTTGGTATAAACTTTGTAGTTTCTGTTCAAATAATCGAATTCGCCACATCTGAGCCAAGCAGTACCTTGCCTTTTCTCGTCTCACAGAATTGACTCCTTCATTATAAAAACATTCACAAATATCTTGAAATTTATAACAACATTTTCTTGGAATTATTTATAATCTTTTTACTTTTCCTTTCCTAGATTTTTGAAACAAATGCTTAAGCACAGTATAATTTTTTTTCTAACAACTTGCAAATTAACATATTACTTTGTAAAATGCTTGATTTAACGCGCTAAGGTAAATGTTTGCACCTTTTTCGGCCAAGCTTTTTTGATCGCATCATAAGCATGAAAAAGTGTTCGTCCGGTTGTATAAATATCATCCACAAATAAAATTTTTTTGTAACAAAGTTTACTTTTGACTTTTTCCATTAACAAAAATGGCTGATTTTCTTGCAAACGTTCTTTTTTCGTTTTATGAGACTGATATGCTCTATCAACTGGTTTAATAAGTGCTGAGCAAAAGCGAATGTTGCTTGCTAAAAGCAAGCCCTCGACCTGATTAAATCCCCGCAATGAAAAACGCTCGTTTGAAATAGGAATTGGAACGATAATCCACCCTTTATATTCCCTTAACTTATCAGCTATTCTTTTTGCAAAAACAAAACGCAAACGATAATCCCCATGAAATTTATACCTCTGCATAAATTCTTCCATCGCCTCATTATAAAAATATAAACTTTCATTTTTAAATGCATAGCCCGGATATAACTTTTGCCATCTTCGACAATCATCACAAAGTTCTACTGTACAAGCTTTTGAGCAGCATCTACAAACCTGCTTTTCAACTTTATCAAACTTAGATAAACAAGTTGCACAAATAACTCTTGGGGTATGAAAAAACCAAAATTCGTTTATTAACAACTCTTTTGTCTGCTGTTTGCAACATAGTAAGCAAGTCATTTAATCAATCCACGCTTTTTGGCTAAGTAGTTTATTTTCTTAATCTCATCTTTTGCAGCAATCATTGCTTGTGACTTTCCATCATGTAAAAAATAAACTCTTCCACCTGTCCTCTTTCTACTGCGTCCCACACGACCACTTATTTGAATCAAAGTCGACTTCGTAAAAATGCGATGATTAGCCCCTAAAACAATTACGGAAATTTTCGGCAAAGTAACACCACGCTCTAAAATGGTGGTTGTTAACAAAAAATCATATAAACCTTCACGCATTCTTTGAATTTTCTCTGCTCGTTTTTTATCAACCGCAGAAACAGCCGTAAATGTCTTTTGACAAAATATTTTCTTCAATAATTTTTCCAACTTTTCCATCCATTTTATGACTGGACAAAAAAGCAAAAAAGGAAAACCTTCTGCTAAAAGTTTCGCCATTATTTTAAGTAACTTTTTTGGTATTTTCCCATTTTCGACTAATTGATACCACCTACTCACCCAACAAAATCTCGGGACAACTAATTGATGCTTATGAAAACGCGCTGGCAAAGTTATAATCTCAAGTTTTTTCCTTTGAACATCCTTAAGTAAATTTTTAGTTGGTGTCGCTGTTAGATAAATTAATGCTGCGGACTTTTTCAGCGCATTTTTCACTCCTACCTGCAACATCTTTTCATTTACAAAAGGAAAAGCATCAATTTCATCAACAATCAAAACGTCAAACGCTTGATAAAAACGTAACAATTGATGAGTTGTGCAAATCACTAGCTCTACGTCAAAATAATCTTTGCTTTCCCCATGCAACAAAAGAACTTTAATATCTTGAAAGGCTGCACAAATTCGCGGATACAACTCCACGCAAACATCTACGCGAGGACTGGCTATTCCTACACGTTTGCCTTCAGATAAAGCCACTTCAATTCCCCAAAACAGCATTTCTGTTTTACCTGCGCCAGTGACTGCATAAACCAATAATTTGCTGCAATAATTTATCACCTTAACAATCTTTTCGGCAATTTCACTTTGGGCAGGCGTTAGCGTCCCTTGCCATTTACAAGTTATCAACAAAGGTGAACGCTGTTTTGCTGGGAAAAAATACAAAGGTTTATTGCTTGTCACTCTGCCTAGCTCAATACAATGTGGACAAAAATATGCTCCATTTGGCAAATAAACTTCATCTTTTTTCGAATATTGTTCGCAGCGCACGCACTGAACAAAATTTTTACCTTCAACCATCGAAGGCATTTGAATAAAATTAACACCATCAGCTGGTTTTTCCAAAACTCTTCGTCCGTACTCCATAACTATAAAGTACGCAATTTTAAAAAAATGTTTCAATAAAATTGAAATTCAGCAATCGCTTTTTCTAATCGATTATTATATTATAAATGTAAAGTTAACTTGAAATAGAAAAGTTTTTTTGAGGGAATTTTTATGAAAAAAGAGTTTAGTTTATAGCAATTTGCAAAAAGTTAGATCGTTAACAGGTTCTAAGAAGTTGTTCACTTTCGTGCTTGGTGTTTGGAAAGCGTAATGTTTTTCCAATTGTTTTCCCTTTATCGTCAACCAGGAGGGCGACTTTGTGGTTACGCTTGCCGATGTCAATGCCGACAAAGAACATAGATTCAAATCCTTTCTG
>JAIRNX010000103.1 GCA_031257815.1 Lactobacillales bacterium | reverse complement strand
ATGAGAAAAGTTGTATCCGTGTGTTTGTTATTTTTTGTTTTTTGTTCTGCTTTCCTGCTAATAAATGTTTATCAAACCAAGGATAGAATCAGAATCGAAGCAATTGAAATGAATCCTGGTGGTTCATTTCATTTTTATATCAAAAATTCGAATCGCACAATTCTTGAAGAATTAGCTTTTTTATCAAAATTATCAAAAGAAGAGAAAGTTTCGATTTTTAAAACAGACTATATAAAAGACGATACCGTAGTTAAATCAGTGATATTTAACAGAGAAAGTTTTTCTTTTCAACAATTTTCTCTTCCAAATAAAAATTTATTTAAAAATAACAAAAATATCTATGCTAATTTCGATACAAAAAGCAAATATCAAGTAGGGAAATAAGAGGGATAAAATTTTTCTACAATCATTGGAAAATTACTACTTAGATTCAAGTAAGTCTTTAAATGGAGTTTACTCAGTAGTATCAACACAAACAATCAATAAAGAAAAAATTATAAAAAAGTTTAGTTCTTTTTTTTCGGTCAGTAAAAAAGAATTGTTAACTACTTCTGGTCAAGGTATTATTGCTTTAATTAACAGGTATGTAATGATTTTTGTTTTAATCATAATTCTTTCTTTTTTGGTGTTGATTACTGTAACTGTTTATGCCCCTTTTGTGGAAATAAAAAGTATTGGGGTTAAGAAATTAAATGGAATCAGTGATTCTGCTGTTTTTTGGGAATTTATTAAGAAAAATGTAATTTTATTGATCGGAAGTTGTTTTTTTAGTTGATGTTGGAGTCCTTGCCTATTTTCATTATCGGCCAAAAAATTTTTTGCTAATATTATTCTTAATGCAATTTTTGATTTTTATGATCTTTTTTATGACTAATAGTTTTATTTGTTTAATCATCAAAAAAGTGACTATTGGCAAGATGTTAAAACAATTTCTGGACTTTAAATATGGGAATATTTCTTGCTTTGTGGTTAAATTTTTACTGGCGTTATTTTCCACCTTACTATTGTTTCAGATATCGCTGGTGTTTGATGATTTATTTAAACAGTATCAATTAGATAAAGCTTGGCGAGATCATGGAGAATTATTAACTGTTGAAGTTGCCTATGCGTCTGAAGAAGATAATATGCAGAACTTTTCTCTCAATGAACAAAAGAATTCGGAAAAATGCGCACAACTTTTTCTGGACTTGGAAAAGCAAGCTAAGGCAATGTACATCCACAGCAGTGTGGTAGATCCAAATAAAAACTTAGTTGTAGAAGGAAGGAAGCACAAGAAAAATTTTTTCCAATCCGGGGAAAAATATGAAGTGATGACTATTAATCATAATTTTTTAAAGACCTTGCCCATCAAATACGAGCCGGCAAATGATAATATTCGCGAATTTTTTATTCCAAACTCTTTTCGCAAGAATGAAACAAAAATGAAATATTTATGTCAGCATCTTTTTTTTGATGATTTAGGCTCAGAAGCACAAAAAGTAACAGTAGTCGAAGAACTACCAGTACGCCTGTTTTACTATGATGACAAGCATTTTTCCGTTTTTCCGTATAACTCTGAAATTAAGAAAAATTTTACAAAACCTATTTTAAAATTGTTCAATGAAAAGAATATGCTTTTTAGTGAACGAAATTTTTGCAGTGTAACAAGTGAAAATTGTCCCATAAAGGTTATAAATACCAAAAAAAATCGCGAAAAAATAAAAAAATTGATGAAAAAAAATAATGTAAATGTAAAATTTTCAACAATCATTGCGATCATTGGAAGTCATATTACTTTTTTTAAAATGATGATCGTGCTTTTTAGTGTGATTTTATTTTTTGTTTTTTTATTAAATATCTTTGCTTTAATCTTTTTACTGATTTGCATCATTCAAAGTAAAAAGAAAAAACTTTCCGTTGAACGATTGCTAGGAGTTAAAATTTTTGATCGCTACAAAATTGAATTTAGTTTAATTTTTGGTTTTTATTTGATCCAAATTTTGGCAATTTGTTTGTTTGGAAAGTCGCTATTTGTTATGCCGATGGCCTTAACAATTATTTTGCTTGAGGCGATCATCATTTTTTTAACAATTATGCGTGAAGAGAAGAAGAACTTAGTATCTTTACTGAAAGGTGAATAACAATGATAAAATTAACTAATTTGGGAAAAAAGTTCGGAAATAAGCAAATATTTAACCAGTTTAATTTAAGCATTAAAGCTGGAGAAATGATTGCTTTGGTTGGTTCAAGTGGTTCAGGAAAATCGACATTATTAAATATTTTAGGTTTAATCGAAAATTTTGATAGAGGAGAGTATTTCTTTTTTGGTGAAAGAAATATAAAAGCAAATACAAAAAAAGCACAGCAAAAAATTAGGGAAAAAATTAGTTATTTATTTCAAAATTTTGCTTTAATCGAAACGGAAACAGTTGAGGAAAATTTACAAATAGCTTTAAAATACCGTAAAGTTAGTAAGCAAGAAAAACAAACCATTCTTTCAGAGGCTTTGGTTAAAGTTGGCTTGAAGGATTATGAAAAACGCAAAATATTTGAACTTTCTGGTGGGGAGCAACAACGAATTGCCATTGCCAGAGTGTTGATTAAGCCAAGTGAGATTGTTTTGGCTGATGAGCCAACTGGCTCTTTAGATTCTAAAAATCGTGATGAAGTGTTAAATCTATTAAAGGAAATGAATAAGAAAGGAAAAACGGTTGTCATTGTAACACATGACCCAAATGTTTTTAAAAACTGTTCTAGGATTGTGGAATTAGTATGAAACTTTTAGAACCTACTAAAAGTTTGTTAACAGATTCTAAATAATGTCTCCTGAATAACTGTCGCTTTTAAAAGCGACAGTTATTCAGGAGACATTATTTAGATATTTAAATTAGATCTTAGAGCCTGTTAACGATCTCTAAGAATTCATTTTAGATTTATTTCTACTGATTTTTTTCAGCTTCGGTAACTTCTTTTTAATATCAACAAGTGCCAATTTTTTCTGTCTAGCCATCCGTTTACGCGAATAATGCACTAATGTATCTAAATAAAAATCAACCATTGACAAGCCAAAATGCTCTGAAGAAATCTCATAAAGCTTTTTATTTAGCGACTCTTCATTTATAGTAATATTTTTTTCCATATAGTTTACTAAAGTATCAGCAAATACATCTTGCTCGTAATACAAACAGCCAAACATCTCATCATCAAGCAGTTCTTCTAAATAAGCATTGCCATAAACAATCGATTGCAAACCAGAAGCTAAGCTTTCTGCATAAGTTAAGCCCTGCGTCTCTGAATTTGAAGCACTAATAAAATAATCCGCTGCATGGTAATAATAAACAACCTCTTTATTATCAATCATTCCTGTAAAATGAACATAATCAGAAATTTCCAAAGTATAAACTTGTTTTTCTAAATCAATCCGCGCCGGACCATCACCAACAATCACCAAATGAGTATTTGGATATTTTGCAAGTATTTTGGGCATTCCGCTAATTAAAATATGGATATTTTTTTCATAAGAAATCCGACTCAATGCTAAAAGCATAATATCGCTATCTTGAATATCTAAAGTATGTCGCAATTTTTGTTCATCTTCTGCTGTTATCTCTGGACAGATAAAACGATGAATATCAATTCCTGTTGAAATGACGCGCATTGGCATTTTAAAACCATAATCATAAAGCATTTCTAAAACTAACTGACTAGGACAAACAATGCCGTCAACTTTATCCAAAAGCAATCTTGCAAGCAGTTTAACATGTACTGGCCGAAGCAGTTTACCCTTCGCAATATAATGCAAATACTCTTCATAATTAGTAAGCCAAGTATGAACAATCGGAATTTTCAAACGTTGAGCGATCATCTTCCCCAGCATACCTACTCCAAACTCTGTATGCGTATGAATAATATTAAGATCCAGTTTACGAGCTATGCGATATGTTTCAACCATGCCT
>JAIRNX010000076.1 GCA_031257815.1 Lactobacillales bacterium | reverse complement strand
AAAAAAGAAAAGGAAGAGCTAGAAGAAAAAATTAAGATTTTGCTTCTACCAAAGGATCCAAATGATGATAAAAATATTTTAATGGAGATTCGCGGAGCAGCTGGCGGAGATGAAGCTCAGTTGTTTGCAGGGGATCTTTTTGCCATGTATACCAAATATGCACAGGCGCAAGGTTGGAAAATTGACGTTATGGAGGCAAATATTACTGGTATTGGGGGATATAAAGAAGTTATTTTGATGATTATGGGTAAGAATGTTTATTCAAAACTAAAATATGAGTCTGGCGCTCATCGTGTGCAACGCGTGCCAACAACAGAGTCACAAGGCCGAGTTCATACTTCCACTGCAACAGTTGTGGTTATGCCTGAGGCTGAAGATGTTGAAGTAGAAATTGATGATAAAGATTTGCGGATCGATATTTATCATGCTTCTGGAGCTGGTGGTCAACATGTTAATAAAACATCTTCGGCGGTACGGATTATTCATTTACCAACAGGGATTAAGGTGGAAATGCAAGATGAGCGTTCGCAGCAAAAAAATCGCGAGAAGGCTATGAAGATTTTACGAGCACGTATTTATGATTATTTCACGCAAGCAGCTAAAAGTGAGTATGATGCAACCAGGAAATCAGCTGTTGGAACAGGGGATCGTTCAGAGCGCATTCGAACATATAACTTTCCGCAAAATCGCGTAACAGATCATCGAATTGGTTTAACGACTCAAAAATTAGATCAGATACTATCAGGCAAATTGGATGAAATTATTGATGCATTGATTGTTTATGATCAAACACAAAAATTAGAAGAGTTAAATAATGGTGGGTAAAACTTATTTGCAAGCAACTCATGAGTCTTCGCTTCGACTGCAAGATTTAGGTTGTGATCCTGCAAATGCGCAGTTTGTTTTAATGGAGCGTAAAGGTTGGGATAAAACGCAGTGGTTACTGCATATGCATGATGCAATCTCTAAAACGGATTATAGACAGCTGTTGTGTGATGAAAAAAGTTTGCTAAAACATGTTCCACCGCAATATTTACTGGGGGCAGTTGAATTTTTTGGACGTTGCTTCAAGCTAACAAAAGATACTTTAATCCCAAGACCTGAAACGGAAGAATTGGTACAATTAATCCTAAAAAAAAGAGAGAATAACTTGCCATTAAAGGTCGTAGATATTGGAGTGGGGAGTGGTGCAATTGCCATTTCTCTTGCGTTAGAGCGTTCCAATTGGCAAATATTAGGTGTTGATATTTCGGAGGAAGCTTTAGAAATTGCTAAAGAAAATGCCAAATTATTGGGTGCAGAAATTCAATTGCTTCAAAGTGATGTGTTGACTTCTTTTATAGGAGAGCAATTTGATATTATTGTTTCCAATCCGCCTTATATTGCATATGATGAGTGGAAGATTGTTGATAAGTGTGTTCGTGATTATGAGCCAAAAGAAGCTTTATTTGCAGGTGAAAATGGTCTAGCTATTTACCTAAAAATTGCAAAGCAGGCGCCAAAATTGTTAAAAGCAAGCGGGATTTTATTGCTAGAAATTGGCTACTCTCAAGCAGAGACAGTTTCACATATGATGAGAGAAGCTTTTCTTAACAAGCGTGAAGTGAAAGTTTTTAATGATCTATCTGAAAAACCGAGAATAGTATGTGTGAAGGAAGAAAAAAGATGACGCAAATTTTGCAACCAAAGGAACTTAAAAAAGCTATAAAAATCATCAAACAAGGTGGTTTGGTTGCTTTTCCTACAGAAACAGTTTATGGCTTAGGCGCAGATGCGCATAATCAAGAAGCGCTTGATAAAATCTTTGCTGTTAAAAAGCGTGCATTAAACAATCCTTTGCATCTTAATATTTCAGATATAAATTTGGTTAATGAATTTGTAAAAAAAATTCCTGCAACAGTACAAAAAGTTATGGATACTTTTTGGCCAGGACCTTTAACGATTATCTTGCCTTTGAAAAAAGGAACTTTACCGGACATAATAACAGGAAGCTTGAGCGCTGTTGGTTTTCGTATGCCTCAAAATGAGACAGCTTTAGCCTTGATTCGTGCAGTAGGTGTGATGGTAGGTCCCAGCGCAAATGTTTCAGGAAATTTTAGTCCTACTAGAGTAGAGCATGTATTGTCAGATTTGGATGGAAAAATTGATGCCGTTTTAGATGATGGTGAAAGTTTAGGGGGGATTGAGTCAACAATCTTGGATGTATCAACTCTTAATAAACCCCAGATCTTGCGTTCTGGGGTAATTACTAAAAAGATGTTAGAAGAATTTTTTCCAAATTTGCAAGTGGTAGAGAACAAAAAACATTATATGCCTAATGTTTCAATAATAATAATTGATTCACAAAAGCAAGATTGGCCTGATGCTATTGCTTGGGCCAAAAGAAAGAGAAAAAGAATTGGCCTTCTGACTGATAAAAAGATTATTGAAAGATTTGCAAATCATGTACATGTAACATATGTTTTAACGGAAAACAATGATATAAATTTAGCGCTCAGACGATTGTTTGCTGGCCTTCGAAAGTTGGATGAGATCAAGCAATCTTTAGATGTTGTTTTTGTGCAAAGCTTTGAAGGTGAAGGCTTGGCTTTAGCATATCGAAATCATTTGTTAAAAGCAGCAGGTTCTTAGCATAAAGAGGAAGTTTTGTGACACAATTCAAAAACAACGCGACTTCTTTTACGAGTGTTTTTTGTAAGTCGATTCGCTTGACGAGTGTGAGGGATTTAGCTAAAATAAATTTTAGGCAGTTTTTAGATCACGTTAATTTGATTTAAACGGTTAATTTTTAAGCTTGGAGGGAGGGAATTAAATGTCAAAAACAATCGTTCGCAAAAACGAATCACTTGATGATGCTCTTCGTCGCTTTAAACGTTCCGTTACAAAGGCTGGTACTTTGCAAGAATCGCGTAAACGTGAATTTTATGAAAAACCATCTGTAAAACGCAAGAAAAAATCAGAGGCTGCAAGAAAGCGTAAAAAATTTTAATTATAATTTGCAATTTTAGGAACTCAATTTATAAGAGCCTGTCTACTATCTCTCTATAGATGAAATTTTGGGAAAATTTTTATGCAATTTTAGGCAAAAAACGCAGGTTTAGCAGTGCTAAATCGAGGATTTTTAACGACGAAGGGCGAAAAATTGCCGAAAATTTCGCTATTATGGAGATAGTAGACAGGCTCTAAATAATTTTGAGTTCTTTTTTATTTTTAAAATCACATAGTTGACTATCATAATTATCACATTTTCGTTTTCAACTTATTTTAATAGTATGATGGTGTCATATTTTTACGAAAGTTGGAGGAATTATATGGAAGAAGGAAATCAACAAGAGTTAAAACGTAGCTTAAAAAATCGACATGTGCAGCTAATCTCGCTTGGCGGCGCAATTGGGACAGGGCTTTTCTTAGGCTCAGGCAAAACCATCCAACTAGCTGGACCATCGATCTTGTTTGCTTATCTTATTACTGGTGCTATTTGCTTTTTTATTATGCGAGCTTTAGGTGAGTTGTTATTGTCCAATTTAAAACACGGTTCATTTCTAGATTTTATTAAAGATTATTTTGGTGACAAGCATACCTTTTTTTTTGGTTGGACATATTGGTTTTGCTGGATTTCGCTTGCGATGACGGATTTAACGGCAACAGGAATTTATATAAGATATTGGTTTCCAAATGTTCCACACTGGCTGCCACCACTTATAACATTAATTATTTTACTAGGGCTTAATTTAACATCTGTACAAATTTTTGGTGAATTAGAATTTTGGTTTGCATTGATCAAAGTTATTGCCATCTTATCCTTAATTGGCTTTGGCATTTTTATGTTAGTCACCCGCTTTAAAATTCACGGCAATGTTGCCAGTGTTTCTAATCTTTGGAAACATGGTGGTCTCTTTCCTAAAGGTTTTAAAGGTTTCTTTTTATCTTTTCAGCTAGTTACCTTCTCTTTTGTTGGCATTGAGGTTGTGGGGTTGATTTCTGGTGAAACAAAAGATCCGAAAAAAGTTATTCCTAAAGCGATTAATAGCATTCCCTTTCGCATTATTTTATTTTATGTTTTGGCTTTATTGGTCATTATGACGATCTATCCATGGAACAATATCAATGCTGAAAAAAGTCCGTTTGTTGAAGTATTTTCTGATTTTGGAATTCTGATGGCAGCGTCCATTATTAATTTCGTGGTTTTAACCGCGGCAGCTTCTGCATGTAATAGCTGTATCTATAGTACTAGTCGGATGACTTATTCATTGGCAGAAAAAGGCATTGCTTCAAAACGTCATGCAAAGCTAAATAAAAAGCAAGTTCCTTGCTACTCTATTTTCTTTTCAAGTGCCGTGATTTGCATAATTGTTTTGGTAAATTATTTGATTCCCAGCCATGTTTTTGAAATTGTTTCAAGTATTTCAACAATTTGTTTTTTGTATATTTGGACAATGTTGGTTTGGGCGCATATGAGATACCGCAAACGTGTTGGTCAGCAAGCAAATTCAGAATTTAAAATGCCATTTTATCCGATCAGCAGTTATTTAGTTTATTTTTTTATGACTTTTATATTAATTGTGATGTTCTTTGTACCAGAAACAAGAATTGCTTTATTTTTTACACCACTGTGGTTTATAGGTATTGCTATTGCTTATTGGTGGAAATTTAAAAAACATAGTCACTGAATTTAGCTATTTCACAATCATAAATAAATGCTAAGGGTGCGTTAACGC
>JAIRNX010000029.1 GCA_031257815.1 Lactobacillales bacterium | reverse complement strand
GTCTCTTCAATAGAGTTAAGTTGAGGCGCTGTTGTTGTATCAATTCGCCCACTTAAGGTAACAGCTACATCTTTTCCATTTTTTTCTTTATCAATATTTAACATAAATTTACTCCTCTTTCTTTTAGATTTTTTATTTATATTTAACAGCTATTAATGACTGTTAGACTCTGAAAATAAAAATAATATAATACAAGTAAATCAAGCTGTTTGTAGTTTATCAAAAAAGATATTAAAAAGGAAAAATAATGACTTGAAAATATCTTAGAACACAAATTAATCTATATTTATAATTTTCAATACTCTAATCATCTTGCTATCTAAAAATTTTAAGAATGTTTAAGTATCAAAATTAATCAATCCTTCAATGACATGATCCATATTAATAACGTGTGCTGCTCCGCCAACAATTTTTTCTAAATCCTTATCACTTAAGCTACTTTCACCTGCTTGTGAAATCTGAAAATCTTGAATATCTTTAAGCAACTCCGTATCTGTATAATCTGAAAGGTACTCTTGAGCTATTGCTAAAGCTTCGCTTTTAGACTTTACATTAATAAACTTCTTCATCGCGGCTTTATTTTCTTCAAATAGTTTCAATAACCTATTTTCCATTGCCTCTTAACTCCCCTTGATTTGTTTCTATACAATATCCTATTTTGTAATTTATACAAAAACAATTCCGTGAATTTAAAAATGATAAACAAAATTCACGGAATTGTTTAAAAATTCTTTATTGCTTAAATGCATCATATGCATTTTTAGTTTGCTGATAAGATTGCACAGTAGCATTTACAGCATTAGTTAATGCTCCAAAACCAGCAGACAGTGCTGCAAGACCTTCTTGCCATGCCCCACCCGCAACATTTTCCAATGCTTCAGCATCTAACGCTCCACCTGAAGAAATTTCTGCAGAAGCTTTTATTTCAGCAAAATCCTTTTTCATTTGCTCCTCTGTATAATTTGGAATATGCTTCTTAAGCTCTGAAAAAATTTCTTTTGCTGTTTTTAAAGTTGAAATTTTTTCTGCCACCTTAGGATTGCTCGAAAATAACTTCGTAAGACTATTTGTAACCATAAACATTCACTCCTTAAATTATAATAAACTTTATTACGAAGTGAGTATAACAATCTGTTAATTTAAAAAGCAAATTTAAACTCTATTTACTCTTTCCTTATTAATCACTTCATTTTGTAAATAATCCGCAAACGTTTCATAATCGAGCATTTGCTCTTTTAACCAGTAATTTCCTTCAAAAGAGTCCTCCCCATTTCCTACTCTTGCCATCATGATGTTTTTATATCCTTTAAATTGCTGCTCTAAGCGTTTATTTGAATGTGGATGATCCCATACTTTAAGCGTTTTTTCTACCACTTTTCGGCAAGTTTTTTGCATCCACTCTTCATTATTTAACTGATTAGGATAGTCTTCAGCAGCATTGGCTACTAAGAAAACGTTCGCGCCAAAGAATGTAAATATTTTATAAATCTCCTTAACAACGCTCAGATGACCATTGCTACTACAAGTCGATATAGCTAAAACGTTTTTCCCTTGTAACTTTAATAAATGAGACCAATAAGCCAAACGATTCGCCAAAATAGTAAAATCACCCGTCACATCGTGCAAATAAACAGGACTCCCCAAAATCAGCAGATCGGAGCTTTCCATCTCCTGCACTAAATAAGCAAGATCATCTTTTTGCGGACACTTCCCCTTATAAAAACAAGTATTGCACCCAATACAAGGCAAGATCTTCAGCGAAGTTGGAGTAAAAATCTTAACTTCTAGCTCTTCAGCCATACTAAGCGCTTTAATGATCTTTTCAGCAAATAAAACCGTATTTGATTTCTGACGACGTGTAGCAATATAAACCAATACTTTTTTCATCCTTTTCGCTCCTTTTTAGGCTGACAAAATAAAAAAATTTTATGATTTAAACATAGTAACATTTACAAGATTATTCATAACTTTGGCACAAATATCAGAAGCTATAAATGTTACATTGGATATCATCTCTCCTCTAGCATTTTTTTCGCCTTGATCTTCAAGCATTTCTTTAAGAGATAAATCTTCAAAAGCCGGTCCCACTAGAGCAATCATCCGCTTCTTTTTCATTATGATCCCTCCTTTACTACTAAAGAAATTTTCCAACGTCAAGTAATAAAACATCATTATTTTTTTCATAGCCACTAAGACGCAAGAAAGCCAACCCAACTCCTGCTAAGCCTGTAAAAACTCCTTTAGCAACAAAACCAGGGATTTTTTGTAAATCATACTCCCCCTGCAAGTAGCGATGCGTTAATAAGGCTCCAACTCCTTTACTAACAGTCTCGTTTATGCTCTTATCATAAGCTTGATACTCAAACAAAGCATAAATCACTCCTGCATTACCCTGATATAAGGAATCATCTTTTTTACTACCTTCTAAACTACTACTTAAAGTAGCAATTTGTTCTTTAATCTTTGAATGTTGAAAAATGCCATTGATATATAATCTAACAGCTAACATCCCCGTGCTACCACAATCAAAACGCAAACTTTGTTGCTTTGTTTGATAAATATCCATCTCTTTTTCTAATAAACCTATAATTTTTTGCTTTAAAGACTCAGATGGCTTTATGCGATAATACTTTGCTAAAGACAAAGCTAACCCCGACAATCCATGAGCTACTCCATGTTCATTTAATTCATCTTTATCGGAGTCTTCCAACTCAAGTAGCAACTTTTGTGATAATAAATCTGCCACTTGCAATGCTTCATCAATTTTCAATACCAAATAAACCTCTGAAACAAGTCCTAAAACCCCCGCCAATCCGCTTAACCAATCAATCCTTACTGAATCTTTAAACTCATAATTTGCAATCAAATTTATAAATTTCTTAATTTCCCAAACTGCATCCTGATTTTTCAAAATCTTCGCTTCCAAGAGCAAAGGAAAAATCTGAGAAAGTACGCCATAATAAGCAGATAAAATTAATGCCTGGCCCTTTGTTTTGCGCATCGTATTTTTTAAAATTTTTCGATAATACTCAAGATATTTTTCCTCTTTTGTTGCTAAATACAACTCCAAATAAAACAAAGCCACACCAGCTAAACCTTCATATAAACTACTATTTATCGCCACCACACTATATCTTTGATCTAAGATGGAGATAACTGTGATAAAAGAAAGCTCATCTTTTGACTGAAACCTGCTTTCCCATAAAGACGTGGCAATATTTTCCGCCTCTCTAAGAAAATTAAACGGTCGAATATCTTTTTTTCCCAATTCATTTTTGACAAAAATATCCAAATTAGC
Organism: Lactobacillales bacterium; assembly: GCA_031257815.1. Lineage (GTDB taxonomy): Bacteria > Bacillota > Bacilli > Lactobacillales > Streptococcaceae > JAIRLR01. Next base: position 2,304 of record JAIRNX010000029.1, on the reverse strand, counting down.
CATTAAAAGTCCCATTTGCTTTTGAATTGTCTTTTCAGATAAATTTGAAATAATCCCTACAACCTTTTGTAAACCTGTTTCTTGGTAATAATTTTTAACTCTCTTGCCTCGACTATCAAAAACGTCCTTTGAGTCCGTATAAGAGTAAAAAATCGGTATATCATTGAATAATAAATCTTTGTATTCGCTATCAATAATTTCTAAATTTTTATGTAAATAACTCCAAAGATTCCATAATAGTTCCTCTCTTTTTATCATATTCTCAGCATAGTTAGGATGATCAGCATACAAAAGCAACGAACCATATTTTTGTGATGTTTTCATCAAACAACGGATTTTTTTTCTTGCAAATAATTGAAAAAAATCCAGCTCTTCTAAAACTCTCTTTTTATTTTTTTCTAAAAAACACAACATCGACTCAAAACCCTGCACTATATTAACCCGGTAATTTGCCGGATTTACTTTTTCATCATTAACTAGTGGTATGTTTTGCGTCGTATTTAAAAAAACAGGTTTTAACTTAAAGTGAAAGTCAACCCTCCCGATATTAACAGGTTGAATAAATTTCTTTTCTGACTTTTGCTGTTCATCCCCAGTTAACCCACTTAGATCCAAAATACCTTTCTTTTTATGCGGATCTGTTTCAAAAACAATTGGCAACAAAGAAGTTTTTACAAGATCATTAATCATTTCTGCATCAAGCATCTTGCTTTCTGCTTCATCTACTCCTGAAAGACGAGCTGGACTATGAAAAATGGTCTCTATATCTATCAAAAAGGGATAGCATTCATGTGCAATTAAATTCTCAGAATGCAAATCTGTTATACAAAAAACATATGCCAAAGCCAGTAAGTAGCCGAAACGTTCATAATATTTGCTAACTTCTTTTTCACTTCTACAAGTTTGATGTTCAATAAACTGAACAAATGAATAATTTTCTTTATAAATCCCCTTAGGAATTTTAATATCTAATAATCCCGAATTTTCATTACACCAATGAAGGAATTGTTTAAACGCATAACAAACTTCCAAATTTCTTGGTTTAAAAACGATTTTTTGATGTTCATTAAATTCAACAACCACGACGCTTTTGCCTTGATCATGAGAATCTCCAAGCAAAAAGCTAAGATCAACGATTTCTTTGATTTCATTTGCTAAAAAATCGGCAATTTCTTTTTTACTTTCATGTACAGCCTCCACAAAAAATTCCAAATTTTTCAAAAAATAAGCCGTTCTCGTAACAAGTACTCGCGTGCAAGCAGCGTACTTCTCATAAAATTTCCAATAAGCATCTGGCGAATCAAAAAACGCTTTTATAAATTCACTAAACTGCTCTTTAGCATCATCAGCTACAAAAGTATGCTGATCTTTATAAAGCTCTAGCTCAATCACGATGATTTTACTAATTAATGAAGTCAACTCTTGAATATAACTTTCAATGATTTTATTGAAAGCTTGTTTTGAAAATATAAATGAAGAAATTTGGGCAAAAATTTTTTTAACTTTCATCATTGTAGAATGAACAAACGGCGAGATAGCGATGACTATACTTTCTGAATAATTTTTCTCATCTTTTATTTCTTGGTAAAAATCCATTATCTCTTTAAAAAGCAAAATCCACTTTTGAAATTTAATGTCAGTCTTATTAAGAGGCGATACTAAAAATTTAAACTCTTCTTTTGATATCTGTAAAAACTTTAAAACCTCATCCAACCTCTCTTCACAAACTAAACTTTTTATCCTCTTCCATTCTTCAAAGTAAACATTATCACTAACGTCCTCAGCACTATAATATTTTCTTTTCTCCATCATCGTCATAGCTTTTTGCTGCATCTTCAATAAAATACTAGAAATATCTGCTTTTTTAATTGCTGTCTTCAATGAAATAGCCTCTACTTTCGCATATTGTCAATTTTTAATTTAAGCAATCATAAATTTGATAATTATTTTTATTAAACTATATCGTTAACATATTGATTTGTAAATTTAAAAAGCAGTTTTTCTTTTTAATCCAAGAAAAAACTGCTTTTCATTTTTATAATTGCTAAATTTTTACTGACCATTCACACTATAAACTTCATCGATATTCTCATCAATCAACTTAAATAGCCGATCTTCTACTTCTTGCAAAGTTACTCCACTAAACTGAGCTGCGGCATTATCAAAATGACCACCGCCCCCCATTTTCTCCATAATTAATTGAACATTTACTTTTCCCTTAGAGCGTGCACTAATAGAAATAAACTCTTTTTCTTTCTTTGAAACCACAAAAGAAGCTTTTACTCCCGTCATTGAAAGCAGTGT
>JAIRNX010000020.1 GCA_031257815.1 Lactobacillales bacterium | reverse complement strand
TTCTCTTCATTATCATGATTAATGTACGTTACTGTTACTTGTTTATAGCGAGGTATAAATCCTAAAACTTCACGCTTTACAGATAAACATCCCTCACCACTTTTCAAACAAACTTCCTGAGCTGAATGCGCAGTAATTTTGGGGTTGTACATTATTTCTTCAAACTGTATATTTCCTTTTGCATCAGGAATCAAAATAGCTATTACGCGCTTAGAAATATTAAGCTGTGGCGCTGCTAAACCCACGCCACCACGTAACTTGAGTTTTTCGGCCATTTCTGGATCTTGCGAGTTTTTTAGAAAAGTCATCATCCGCTCACCTAGCATTAATAACTCTGGTGTTACAGGTTTTTCAACTTTCTCAGCAACTAAACGTAAAGTTTTATGCCCTTCAAAAATAATATCCTTCATCGTAATAACATAACTGTCCTGAATAACCCTCTTTAATGCAGCCATAACTTCCCCCAATTATAAAAATTTTTCTTCTAACTTTGCCAGTGCACTTTTGGATCAAAAGGGATTCCTACTTCAGTATTTTCAGGCAACACTAAAATGCCCCTAACTTGTGGTGCATTAGGAAGATTTAACTCCCGAGAAAAGCTTAACATTACATTTAACTCTACACTTCTAAGCACTTGTTAACGATCTATAAAACATCGCCAACATGCTCTTTATTATATATGTAAAAATCATTTTTCCATTCTCTTTTTCTTTTCAGGATGAACAATTAACACATCACATGGTGCATGACTAATAACATATTGACTTACTGAACCTACCATAAAACGCTCCACTGCATTTAAACCTGACTGTCCAATCATAATCAAATCAACATGATACTTCCTTGGCAAAGTATCACCTAAAAGTTTTTTAGGATTTCCATAAACAACTTGCGTTTTTAAATTAGTAAAATCGGCTTCATGAGCTATTTTTTGCAAATTATCTAATAAATCCTGATACTCTTTTTTAGCTTGATTTAAAAAATCTTCAGAAATATTACCATATCCTAAAAAGTCATACATATTATTTTGAACTGCAGCAACTACGATTATTTTTCCATCGTTGCGCTTTGCAACCTCAATTGCTGATCGATAAGCATAATTTGCCTGTGCTGAGCCATCTACACTAACTAAAATTGTCTGATAACTTTGCTCCTTTACCATTTTTTCATCTCCTATAAACCGTCTATAAATGAATCGATTTGCTTTTTGGTTTTACGAAATTTATCGACATAACGTCCAATCTCTTTCCCGTTTTCTATCGCTACAAAGCTGGGAATTCCCATAATGCCCCACCTAATAGCTAAGTCTAAAAATTGATCACGATCAACCTCAATAAAAGTATATTCAGCATGCTTTCTTTCAATTTCTGGCATTTTGGGTTTGATAAAATGACAATCTCCGCACCAATCAGCTGTAAAAAAGAAAATATTTTTTCCAGTTTTTACATATTTTTCTAACTCTTCATAATCTGCTGGCTTGATCATTTAAACTTCTCCATATTGTCAACTTTTTTGCGATCAATCGAAATCACCACGCCTGTATAAATATCTGCTAAAAATTCATAAACAACATAGCCTTCATCTTCTTTACGAATAATTCCTCCACGACAAACTTTATAGCTAATTGCAAAACGCGTTAATTTTTCTGGCTTTTCTTCAATGTAGGCAACTTCAATCGGTCCTTCTTTTAAAAAATGCTTTTTAATCATTTCTAATATTTCTTTGGTTGATAGATGTTTTTTATCCTTATATATCGAAGTAGCAGCCACTCCTAAAGCAGCGCCTACCATTAAAGATGCTCCAATTCCGATTTTAGTCAATGATGAAAACTTTTTCTCACTCATTTTTTTTCCTCGCTCTATTCTTATGATGAACATATTTTATCATATCAAGGACTTTCTAAAATAGAATTGAATACCGATCTAAGGTAAAATAAACGATAGTTTAGAATTTGTACCAGAAAGGACTTAACAGATGAACGATAAATTATTTCAACGCATTAAAGAATTAACCCAGCTGCAAGCAACTTCCGGAAATGAACAAAATGTCCGCAATTATCTGCGTGAACATCTCACACCTCTTGTTGATGAAGTTGTAACAGATGGCTTAGGCGGCATTTTTGGTATACGTCATCATCAAAATCCAAACGCTCCACGTGTGATGATTGCAGCACATATGGATGAAGTTGGTTTTATGCTAACGAATATTGAGAAAAATGGATTATTTAGAGTGCAACCCCTTGGTGGTTGGAACCCTATGGTCGTCCAAGCGCAACGTTTTACTCTAACAACTCGCAAGGGCGATACTATTCCCGTCATCTCAGGCTCGATCCCTCCTCATTTACTGCGCGGAGCTAATGGTAAACAAAATACCAAAGTGGAAGATATTTTATTTGATGGTGGATTTGAATCAAAAGAAGAAGCAGAAAATTTGGGGATTCAGCCTGGGGATCCCATTGTGCCGGAAACGCAAACCATTTATACCGCAAATAAAAAAAATATTATCGCCAAAGCTTGGGATAATCGTTACGGCTGTACGATAGTTTTAGAGGTACTTAAAACACTTAAAAACACAAAACTAGATAACACTTTAATTGCTGGCGCTAATATTCAAGAAGAAGTAGGTTTACGCGGAGCACAAGTTTCAACAACACTACTTAAACCAGATATTTTCTTTGCTGTTGATTGCTCGACTGCTAATGATATCAGTGGAAAAAAAGATGAGTTCGGTCATTTAGGTAAAGGGACTTTAATTCGCATCTATGATCCTGGATTTATTATGCTAAAAAATATGCGCGAATTTTTATTAGAGATGGCTCAAACGCATAAAATTCCCTATCAATACTATGTCTCTAAAGGCAATACTGATGCAAGTTTCGCTCATCTGAAAAATAACGGCGTCCCTTCTTCTGTCATTGGAGTTGTGGCGCGCTATATCCACTCACATCAAACACTCTTTAATATTGCTGACTTTGAAGCAGCGCAAGAGCTATTAGTACAAGTCATAAAACAGCTGGATAAAAGTGCTGTTGATACTATTTATGGAAGGTAGAAATTCAATAAATCTCCTCAGATATATAAGATCCATGTTTTCTTCCTCTTAGAACCTGTTAACGATCTCTAAGTTGCTTGCTTATAGTGAGCTAGAAATTCCTTCATGCGCTCCATTGTCATTGTTAAATCATCGACATTTGGCAAGTAAACAATTCGAAAGTGATCTGGCATATGCCAATTAAAGCCCCGTCCATGTACCAGCAAAACCTTATATTCCTTTAGAAAATCAAGCACAAATTGCTCATCATCTTTAATTTTAAATTTTTTTGTATCAATCTTAGGAAAAACATAAAAGGCAGCTTTTGGTTTGACCGCAGATAAGCCTGGAATATCTTTGATTGCCTGGTACACCAGTTCTCGCTGCTCATAGATGCGTCCGCCAGGTTTTAATAATTCGCAAACTGATTGGTAACCTCCCAAAGCAGTCTGAACGATTTGTTGAGATAAGACATTAGAACATAATCGCATACTGCTCATCATATTAAAGCCTTCGATTAATCCGCGAGCATTTTTTTTATTGCCTGACAATACCATCCAGCCAATTCGAAATCCTGCTACAAAATGTGATTTGGATAAGCCATTCATTGTTACTACCAACAAATCAGGAGCAAGAGGGGCCACCGGTATATGAACTGCTTCATCAAAAAGCAAGCGATCATAGATTTCATCAGAAAAAATAATTAGATCATTTTCTCTAGCTATCTGCACAAGCTCTTCCAGCACTTCTTTTGAATATAAAGCGCCTGTTGGGTTATTAGGATTAATAATGACGATCGCTTTTGTTCTGGAAGTAACTTTTTTGCGCAAATCATCAAGATCTGGATACCACTTAGCTTGTTCATCGCAAAAATAATGCACAGCTCGCCCGCCTGCTAGAGAAATAGCTGCTGTCCATAAAGGATAATCTGGCATTGGCACCAAAACTTCATCACCATCATTTAGCAATGCCTGCATGCTCATCATAATAAGTTCAGAAATACCATTTCCTGTATAAATATCGCCGACATCAACATTAGGAAAATGCTTTAATTGGCAATATTGCATAATCGCTTTTCGCGCAGCAAAAATGCCTTTTGAATGTGAGTAGCCTTCTGAGTCTTGAGCGTTTTGCATCAAATCTCGCAAGATCTCATTAGGAGCTTCAAAGCCAAATTGCGCAGGATTTCCTGTATTTAAACGCAAAATATGAATACCGCGCTCGACCATTTTTTCTGCTTCATCTAGTACTGGTCCACGAATATCGTAGCTAACATTATCTAATTTATGTGATTTTTTAAATTCTCTCCCCATATTTCCCTCTTTTTAAAATTGTCCGTACTTTGTTTAAGTTTATCATATTTATTTTGCATACTTTTTTGATAGTTAATTACAAAAAACACAACAAATGCCCATTGCTTTTGTTGTGTTTGGTATTTCTATGAAGTTAAGGTGTAAAATTTACTTTTTCCAATCATTTGCCGCTACTGGTTTAACGGAACCGCCCCATGTTTTTAAAATCCAATCTTGTACTTTTTTTTCATGTAAAACTTTGATTAAAGCTTTAATTTTCGCCGATTTCTCTTCTCCTTCTTTTGTTGCAACGATATTGACATAAGGAGAATTATTGGGTTCGATCAATACAGAATCCTTTAAAGGATTTAACTTCGCGCCATAAGCAAAGTTTGCATTAATTGCCACCAAATCGTCCTCTTGATTATTGTAAACTTGTACTAACATTTCAGGTTTAACATTATGAAGGAATTTTAAATGTTTTGGATTTTTGGAAATATCGTCAAAAGTAGCATTTTCTAAATCTGTTCCCTTTTTAACTTC
>JAIRNX010000144.1 GCA_031257815.1 Lactobacillales bacterium | reverse complement strand
AGGAATTCTCTTTATTAAGTTTTGTAAAAGGAGAGAAAGTTTATCCCATGGTAATTGCTCAGGATCATAAGCGAGCATATAATGGCGATAAGGGGCCTAATACTGGAGGAATGGGAGCGTATTCACCAGTACCACAAATTTTCCAAGAAATGGTTGATGAAGCTCTTGAGAAAATTGTCAAACCTGTTGTTAGTGGGATGGTCAAAGATAGAAATCCTTTTACAGGGATTCTTTATGCAGGGCTTATTGCAACAAAAAAAGGGCCAAAAGTGATTGAGTTTAACGCTCGTTTTGGTGATCCAGAAACACAAGTTGTTTTGCCGCGCTTAACTTCTGATTTGGCACAAGTTATCGATGATTTATTACATGATAAAGAACCGATAGTAACCTGGCGCAAAGACGGGATTACGCTCGGTGTTGTGGTTGCTGCAAAAGGGTATCCTCAAGATTACAATAAAGGAATGCTTGTTCCTATAGAGTTTAAAAATTCACAAGCAACTCCTTACTATGCTGGGGTTGCTTGTGATGAAAATAACAAATTGATTGCTAACGGCGGACGTGTTTTTTTACTTTGTGCAACGGCAGCTGATGTAAAGACAGCACAAAAGAAAATTTATGATGAACTAGAGCAGCAAGCTCTTGAAGGATTTTTTTATCGAAAAGACATTGGCTATAAAGCAAGCAATAATATTTTTAGCCTTGTTTCCAATAGAACTTTTTCCTGAAAGTTTAAAACGAGCTAGGCATTTTGACCGCTTTAATTGTTAAAAAACACCGCGAAAGAGTAAAAATCAAAAGAAAAACAACAATACCGATGTTGCCAAAAAAGCGCTGCCAGAAACAATCATACTTGCAATCAATTGTGCAATTGGTGTAACTGCTGAAAAAACTCCAGAGTAGGTGCCAATTTTTTTAGGATTTATTAATTGTACTCGAATGCTTTGGGCTGCAGGAATATTGATCATTTCTCCAATTGTAAACAAAACTGAGAATACAATAATTGGCAGCATTTTATCGCTTAACATCGCCAACATAAAACTCAATCCATGGAAAAATGCACCAAAAACATATCTTTTTAAAACAGTCCAATTTTTCGTTAGCTGCTTAAGCAAGAACATTAATAAAACAATGGAGATAGTAGACAGGTTCTAAATAATCAAAAATTTAATTTTTTAAAAGATTTTCATCTTTTCTTAAATTTATCAAAGAAGCCTTCACTTTTATTTTCATTTGGATGTTCATAGCCAGAAGTTTCAGCAAAACTACGCAAGGCCTCTTTTTGCTTTTGGTTTAAGTTTTTCGGCGTCATAACTTTGACTACCACATGTTCATCGCCATTGCCGCTACCACGCAATTTGGAAGCACCTTTACCACGAAGACGGAAGTTCGTCCCTGTTTGCGTTCCGGCAGGAATTTTTAATTTTACATCCCCATGCACTGTCGGTACTGCCACCTCATCTCCTAAAGCAACTTGCGCAAAGTTTAGCGGTAGCTCATAAAAAATTTCTGAGCCATCGCGCTCAAAGATATCACTTTCCGCAACACGGAAAATCACATATAAATCTCCGTAAGGTCCGCCGTTACTGCCCGCTTCTCCTTGATTTTGCAAACGCATTTGTTGTCCATTTTCAACCCCAGCTGGGACATTAACCTTAACTTTATGCTGTCTTGACTCATGACCTGAGCCATGGCAAGTTGAACACTTTTCTCTAATTTCTTTTCCGGTACCATGACAGACATTACAAACTTGTTGAGAAACCATTCGCCCAAGTGGTGTTTGGCGCTCAACATTGATTTGTCCTGTACCATGACACTTTAAACAAGTCACAGGACTTGTGCCAGGCTTAGCTCCTGATCCGTGACATGTATGACACTCATCTTCACGTGTATATTTAATTTCTTTTTCAATTCCAAAAATTGCTTCCTCAAAAGTCAAATTGATCGAATACTGTAAATCCGCTCCGGCTCGTGCAGTATTAGGGCTAGAACTACGCCCGCCACTGCCACCAAAGAAACTTTCAAAAATGTCTTCAAAACCGCCAAAACTACTACTTGAAAAGCCGCTAAAACCTTGCCCACCAAAGCCAGAAAAACCACTACCGCCACCATAATTTGGATCCGTTCCGGCAAAACCATACTGATCATAGGCTGCACGTTTTTGTGGATCACTTAAAATCTCATAGGCTTCAGAAATTTCTTTAAACTTCTCTTCAGCACCGGCTACTTGATTAATATCTGGATGATATTTTTTTGATAACTTACGATAAGCCTTTTTAATCTCTTGCTCTGTTGCGCCTTTAGAAAGACCTAAGACTTCGTAATAATCGTGCTTGTTTGCCACGAACATCATCCCCTCCATAATATAATAACTATATAAAACTGCCTACCATCCATTAGAAAGGTAGGTAAACTTTTTTATTCTACCTCTTCAAAATCGCCATCAACAACATCGTCATCTTTCTTTTTATCTTCTTTTGCTGTATCAGCATTTCCTTCTGCACCCGCCGCAGCTTGTTGCGCCGCTGCTGCCTGCTCGTACAATTTTACCGACAAATTTTGGACAATCTCATTTAAAGCATCGCGTTTTGTTTTCATTGCTTCTAAATCATTATCTTCGACAGCTTTCTTCAACTCATCACGTGCCTCTTCAGCTTTTTTGACTTCTGCTTCGTCGACTTTCCCTTCGAGTTCCTTCAACGTCTTATCGATCGTAAACAACAACGTATCAACTTCATTACGCAGATCAACTTCCTCTTTACGAGTCTTATCAGCTTCCGCATTGGACTCCGCATCCTTCACCATCCGCTCAATTTCATCATCAGACAGTCCAGAAGAAGACTTAATCGTAATGGTTTGCTCTTTTTGTGTGCCAAGGTCTTTTGCCGAAACATTCACAATTCCGTTTTTATCAATATCAAAACTTACTTCAATCTGCGGAATTCCACGTGGTGCAGGCGGGATATCCGTTAATTGAAAACGTCCTAGCGTTTTGTTATCCGCAGACATCGGACGCTCTCCTTGCAAAACATGAATGTCTACTGCCGGCTGATTATCCGCCGCTGTTGAAAACACTTGCGACTTCGAAGTCGGAATCGTGGTATTACGCTCAATCAATTTTGTAAACACGCCACCCATCGTTTCAATCCCCAGAGATAACGGAGTTACGTCTAGCAAAACAACGTCTTTCACATCCCCCGTAATCACTCCCCCTTGAATTGCCGCTCCCATTGCGACCACTTCATCAGGGTTTACTGATTTGTTTGGATCTTTTCCGGTTTCCTTACGCACCGCTTCCACAACCGCCGGAATCCGCGTTGAACCACCAACCAAAATTACTTCATCAATCTCCGAAGCAGACAATGATGCATCTTTCAACGCTTGACGAACCGGAACTTTCGTGCGTTCTACTAAATCAGCCGTCAATTCATCAAACTTGGCACGTGTTAATGTTAATTCCAAATGAAGCGGTCCAGCATCTCCGGCTGTAATAAACGGCAAACTAATTTGGGTTGAAGTCACTCCAGATAAATCTTTCTTAGCTTTTTCGGCCGCATCTTTCAAACGTTGCAAAGCCATCTTATCCTTTGAAAGATCGATGGCGTTTTCCTTTTTAAATTCGGCCACTAAATAATCAATAATCTTATCATCAAAATCATCTCCGCCTAAATGATTATCCCCCGCAGTAGATAATACATCAAAAACCCCGTCCCCTAACTCCAAAACAGAAACATCAAAGGTTCCACCACCAAGGTCAAAAACTAAGATTTTTTCATCCTTTTCTGTTTTATCTAAACCATAAGCTAAAGCTGCAGCTGTCGGTTCATTAACAATCCGTTCTACTTCAAGACCTGCAATCTTCCCGGCATCTTTAGTTGCTTGACGCTGCGCATCGTTAAAGTACGCAGGAACCGTAATAACGGCCTTTGTTACTTTTTCTCCCAGATAATCTTCGGCAAAGCCTTTAATATATTGAAGGATCATTGCCGAAACTTCTTGGGGTGTATACTTTTTACCGTCAACTTCAACTTTATAAGAACCCTCACCCATATGACGCTTAATACTGGCAATGGTGTGCGGATTCGTTACTGCTTGACGTTTGGCAACTTCTCCCACTTGGATTTCGCCATTTTTAAATGCAACTACCGAAGGGGTCGTCCGATTTCCTTCTGGATTGGCAATGATTTTTGCTTCTCCACCTTCCAACACAGCCACTGCTGAATTTGTTGTTCCCAAATCAATCCCTATAATTTTTGCCATATGCTCTCTCTCCATTTCTTCTCAATCAATTTTTTATTCCACCGCTTCTATTTCGCCACAACCACCATCGTCGGACGCAACACTCGATCGTGCAACTTATACCCTTTTTGAAGAACTTGCGTGATCGTCTCCGCAGGGTCCTCCTCTGTTGCCTCTACCGTTTTTACCGCCATATGAAGTGTAGGGTCAAACCTTGCTCCTTGCGTTTCAATCTCTTGCACACCTTCATCCCTCAATGCCTGAATCAAACTCTCTTGAACCATTTGAATTCCTTTTTTCAAGCTCTCATCCGCTTCTTCTAAAAGCGCACGCTCCAAATTATCCAAAGCAGGCAAGATTTTCTTCGCCAAATCCTGCGAACGATACCGCACTAATGATTCACGTTCTTCACGAGAACGCCGCTGAATGTTTTGCATTTCTGCATGTGCACGCATAAATTTATCTTCCCACTCGCTTGCCGACTGTTGAGCTTTAGCTAACTCATCGAGTTCCTCAACAACTTCTGTGATTTCTTCCTCAACAGCTTTTTCTGCTGAAGCTTCTTTTAAATCTTCATCATTATTTGTTTTAACAGAGTTTTCTTTTTGTAACGCGTCTTTTTCTTCTGACAAACTTTTCACTCTCCTTTTTAGTTATTAGAACCTGTTAACTTGTCTCTAGTGAAATGAACCCCGTTTATACAAATTGTAAGCAAGTAAGCTCAAAACAATTTAGTAAACCTGCCAGGTTTTTTAAGCTTTTTTTCGTAGTTTGAGGCTTAAAGTACGACTTTCAGGTGTCGGATAAAAGAAAAGCGACTATAGGAAGTTTTCTGTCAAAAAACGCAGGTTAGCGTAAGCGTTGGTTCTAAATCGAGGCTCCCGTTCCTTGCGATTTGTAATCAAGTAAAACTTGAACAAATCGTAAGGAAGAGGGCAGGTTTTTTAACGAAAAAATACGGAAAAATAGCCAAAAATTTGTCGGGTTACTTGCATCTTCCAAGCTCTGCTTGGTTTGTAGGTTTGTAAGCTGTGTAACGGGATCATTCATTACTCCAAGATCGTTAACACGTTCTTATTGTGCACTGTCGAGATATCGATAATATTCCGCCAATCGACTAGCCAATTCTTTTTTAAATGCATAAAGTAAACCTAACATTTTATTATAATGCATATTGGCTGGACCAAGGATTGCTAATATACCGCTACCATGCCCTGCAACATCATAGTTTACTGTTAACAAACTCATATTTGCAAATAATTCATTTCCCAACTCTTCACCAATCCGAATATTGAATTCATCCATATCTTGCTGAGTTTCTTTCACTAAACGTGCCACTTGCTTAAGATCACCGAAAAACGAATATAGATGTTTAAATTCTAATGGCGTATAAACAAAATCGTAGTCCAATAAATTCATACAGCCACTGACATAAACATCTTCAGCAAATACATTCTTCCACAAACTCTCTAGTAAATAAATCATCCTTTGAGGATCTGTAAAATATCGCTGCAAAATCATTGGAAACTCTGTTCGCAACTTGCTATAAACGCTAGTCATTTTCTTGCTAAGCAAACGATCATGAATCACTTTTGTTAAAATATCTAAATCTTCACGAAAAATGCCATATGGCAAAGTTACAACATTACTTTCAACAGGGCCGCCATCTGTAATAATCACAACTAAAGCTTGATGAACATTTAACATCATAATCCGAAAATCTACTAAAACTTGTGATTCAAAATCTAAACCAAAAGCAACAGTAGTGTAATTAGTTAAATCAGATAAAGCTCTGGCAGACCTTTGGATAAGTTCACTAATTTCAGAAAATTGCCCTTGCAGGGAGTTATGAATTGTTTGCAATTGTTCATTATTTAGCATATCAATTTCTAACAGATGATCCACATAATAGCGAAAACCTTGCAAACTAGGAATCCGACCTGAAGAAGTATGATTTTTTTGCAATAAACCAAGCTCCTCAAGAAAACTCATATCATTGCGGATAGTTGCTGAAGAAGCGTTTATCCCTTCTTCCATTAATCGCTTAGAACCAATCGGAGCATGATCCACAGTATACTGCTGAACAATAAAACCAAGTATTTGTAGTTGCCGATCAGATAACATATGGTTCACCCCAAACAAATCCTCAAATTAGCACTCTAATATCGAGAGTGCTAATTACTTATTTATCATACAATGCTAACCGGATAATTGTCAAATTCAAATTGCATTATGAAAAATGAAAAGCAACGCATTAACGATCTCATCTCTTTATAAGAATAGACAAAAATGCCAGCACGACCATTTGCTTACTCGTTGGAATTTTTCGTTCAACATTTTTGAACAGCCGCCGATATTTTTGGGGCCTTGCAAAGCACCGCTCCACTACCCAGCGCTTTGGAATCACTTTAAACATACCAACATCTGAGCGCTTTACAACCTCAACGAGCAATTTAAAATTTCTCTAATCTTATCCGCAAACGGCTGTCCTGTATAGCCACCATCTAAAAGAATATTTTCTATTCTAGGCAAAGAAGCATGATCTCGAGATTCTTCAAGCATCTCAATCGCTCCGGCTTGATCAGAAATATTCGCCGCCCTCCCCTGAATCGCATGAGGAAAAGTTGGTATCAACAGCAATGTGACGCTTGATATCGGAAACCTTCTTGCCGCCATCATAACCTTTTTCTTCAGCAGTATCAGCATTTTTAACGCTCTGCGCGGGGGCATGAAAACGTTGTATCTGCCTTATGACCATCAGCTTCACGAAGGCTAATTACAGTTTTTTTAAAAGTTCTTCGAGTAATGTTAGCATCTGCTCGTGGGGTTTTCCATTGTTTGAAATGTCTGTAAACTTACTTCCCAGCGCGGATAATCGTAAGACAGCACGCCACTGACAGATAAGTTTTAACAACATACAAAACTGCGCAGAAAATGTCATACGGATCCATAAATGCGAGGATTGGTTCGCTTTTTAAAGCTTTCTAGCTTAAGGTCGGATGTTTTCAAAATCTTCACGGCTTATGTCACTTGGGTATTTCATAATAATCATCCTATCTTGTTTTTGTATAGATTATAACAGTTTTATGAGACAAGTTAACAGGTTCTAAGTATTCTCTACTTTTCATATATCAAAACACCAAATTTTTTTATATGACTGAGCAAATTGGTATTTTGAATTTCTTTGTATGAAAGAACGTCAAACTTATAAGGTAAAGGCAATTCATTTAATTTTTCTGCTATTATTTGCACGCCAAAAATATCTAAATTCCCT